>DASUBK010000042.1:0-3764 GCA_035763305.1 Terriglobales bacterium
CAAGCGCGAAAAGCGGCGGCGGGAGAATCGCGAGTTCCTGCAAGAGATTCCCGACGCCTTCATGTTCAGCCTGCTGGGCAGCGACACGGTGAATGGGCGCGAAGTGTGGATCATCGGGGCGGAACCGCGGCCCGGGTACAAACCCAAGCGCTCGCGAGCGCAGATCCTGGCGCACATGCGCTGCAAGTTCTGGGTGGACAAGAGCGAGTACCAGTGGGTGAAGGCGGAGGCGGAGCTGATCGACAATTTCAACTTCGCCGCGATCCTGGCGCGGCTGAACAAGGGCACGCGGCTGGAATTCGAGCAGCAGAAGGTCAACGACGAGGTGTGGCTGCCCAGGCGGCAGTACATCAGCGGCATGGGGCGGCTGCTGGTGATGAGCGGCGGGGTGGAGCAGGAGACGACGTTCAGCAACTACCGCAAGTTCCACGCCGAGGCGAAGATCGTCAGCACGCAGTGATCTTGGTTCGTTCAACAAAAACCCAACGCAGAGGACGCGGAGAAGGTTGTTTATCTACTTCTTTTCACAAGTCCACTGTGTCCTCCGCGTCCTCTGTGTCGGATTTTGTCAGAGAGATAGCAGCGCAACACCGAGGGCGACCATGGCGGCGCCGGCCCAGCGCTGCCATCCCACGTGCTCCTTCAGGATGTACTTGGCGAGCAGGGTTTCCAGCAGATAGCTGGCGGCGGTGGCGGGCACGGCGAAGCTGACGTTGGCAATGGAGAACAGCTTCAGCAGCGCGCCAAAGGCGACCGCCATCGCCGCCAGGCCGGCCAGTACCAGCGGGTTGCGCAGGATGGCGAGCACCATGCGGCCGATGGCGGCGGGGGAGAATTCGTGCAGCTCACCCCAGCGCTTCATGCCCGCGGTGTTGCAGACGTCGCCCAGCGTATTGCAGAGCGCGATAATGGCGACCAGGATCCACTTCATTGATAGGCTCCGTGATGCAGCTCGGGCGGCGGCTCGGGCGTGGTGCGCGGGGCGGTGCCGCCGACCACCATCACGCCGGCGGCAATGGTCAGGATGCCCGCCCAGCGTCCGGCGGAGATCGCCTCGCCCAGCACGAAATGGCCGAGGAGGGCGATGAGGACGTACGAGCTGGACGTGACCGGGAGCACATAGCTCAGGTCGGCGCGGCTGAGCAGGCCGAGGTTGCCGACCATCCACGAGGCCAGCACGCAGACGCCGGCGATGACAAAGGGATTGGCGAAGGCGTGCAGGTAGGAGGCGGGCTCGAAGGCGGAGAGCGTCCCCACCACGCGCATGCCGTGGCTCAGCATCAGGTTGCCGGCGACGTTGGCGACGATGACGTACGCCGTCAGCGCGCGGGTTTTCAAGGTTTCGTTCATCGACGACGTGGCAGCAGTGTAAACACAGCGGCGGGTGGCGGCGCCACATCGTTGGGGAGGAGCAGGCGCGCGGGCTGGCCGGTGTCGCCGCGGCCGCGTCCCAGCACGACCAGTCCGCCCACTACCAGCAGTGTCGCCGCCGTCTTGCCGACTAGCACCCAGCCGCCGAAGTTCTCGCGCAGCCACGCGGGCCGCAGGTGGGAAATGGCCAGCGCGCCGACAAAGATGATGACGTAGCGCACGCCGGTGATCGATTCCACCAGCGCGGGGTTGGCACGGGAGATCGCGTAAAACACCAGGAACGAGCCCACGCCGTCGATGAAGCGGTTGACGAAGTACCAGAAGCGGCTGCGCGGCTCCGCTTTCGCCGATTGGGCAAAGATCTGCCGCCGCCACTTGGGCCGCAGCAGAAGCGCCACTGCGCCGAGGAACGTTCCGATGGTGAAGAAGACATAGCCGCTGACGAAGTTGGTTTGGTCGAAGACGACCTTCTGCAACACGTTCACCAGACCGAAGAGTCCCGAGGCCAGCAACACCGGCGGCAGCAGCTTGCCGAGGTTCATCTTCTCGGAGGCGAACATCAGGAAGCCGCCGGCGGTGAGCAGGGCGAATCCCAGCAGGGCGGCGGTTCCGCCCAGGGGATGCTTCAGCAGAGGGATGCCGATCAGCGCGGTGGCAATGGGCGAGAAGCCGCCCATGATGGCGAGGGTCTGGGAGGCTTGCCCGGCTTGCAGCGCGGCGTAATAGAAGTAGATCGCGGCCATGTGCAGCGCGCCCGCGCCCACAGCCAGCCAGACCACGCGCGCGGCGGGGAGGTGAAAGCCAAAGGGGATCAGGGCCAGGCCGAAGACACTGATCGCGCCCAGCCAGAAGACGTAGGAAACGAGGTTCCTGGTTTCCGGCTGGCGCAGCAGCACCTTGTCCCAGACCAGGGAAATGCCGATCAGTCCGTGAGCGATGATGGCGATAAGAATGCCATTGTGAGCAAAGGCGAGGAGGTCGTGCATTCGGATTCCGCTAAGAAGGGATGCACGGCGGAGCCAGGGAGGATTGCCGAAAAGATGCGCCGCTAGTCGCTCTCGGGCAGCGGGGCCAGGCGAGTGCGCAGGCGAGGACGGGGGGCGAGTTCCAGGGAGCGCCGGCGCTTGCGACGAAGCGCGTAGATGCCGGCGGCCAGGATCAGCAGGCCGCAGATTTCAATGAAGACCTTTTCGCCGTCGCAGTAATCGACAGGCACGCCCTTCAGTTGAGGATCGGTGAGCAGGCTGTGAATGAAGGTGAAGACGCTGCCAACGTAGACCAGGTAGTGAAAGAGCTTCCAGGTGGAGCGGGTCATGCGCAGGCGGAAGTAGGAGGTGAGGACCACCACCAGCAGCAGGTAAAGCCCGGCCGCGCCCAAAGTGTTCTCCAGCGGCTGCACCGGCGACCACAGGGGCAGGACGATATCGAGCAGGCGAAAGCGGTTGGTGCTGTTGAACAGCAGGATCACGGGATGAAGGAAGATCAGGACGACCAGCAGCCAGGCCGCCCAGTTGTGCAGACGAAAGATGTTGAAGCGGCGGTGGGGCCAGCAGCGCACCGGGCTGTAGCGCACCGCGATGAGCACGCCGAGGCAGATGTTGACGGTAGCCAGCGCGACGGCGACCAGGCCGACGTCGGCCGACAGATCGATAGCATTCATGCGGTGGAGCAGCCCCTTACGACGAGGATAACAAGTGGGGCGAGGCGCCGTCGCGCCGGATGACAAAACTTTACGTGGATGGGTCAGACAGCAGCCAGCAGTCGGCAACCAGCAGTCAGGGTTGTGGCGGTGAAGGCTGGTTGCCGCCTAGTCGTGATCCAGCAGCGTCAGCGTGGCGGCGAGAAGGGCGATGTTCTTGGTGAAGTGCACCATCTCGTTTTGCCGCTGGCCGGGGTCGCTGACGTTCCAGAAGTCGTGCATCTGCGGCGACACGCCTGCGAGGAAGGCCACCGCTCCCAGGGCGCCGAGCTTGGGCGAGGCACCCAGCAGGAGGCTGAGACCGGAGACGGTAAGCAGGGCTCCGGTGCCGGTGACGGCGAGTTCGGCGGAATCGACGCCCTTGGCAGCGGCGTACTGGGTCATCTGCTCCCGCTCCTGGAAATGATGGATCCCGCTGTAAAGGAAAAAAGCACCCAGGGCGGTGCGCCCCAGAAGGTAGGCAGCTCTCATTTCGTGCTCCTTGCGCTGCGCGGGAGACCCCGCATCCGGATTGGATGCGCAGCGGCGCTGCGGAGCAGGCCGTTCTAGCGGGGGCCGGCGCCGGGCGACGGAGAGCCGGCGGACTGCCGAGGGAGGTGCGGCGAGGCGAGAGCCGAGGCGGAGAAGACTGCACTCAGGGTCCAGGCGGTGATGAACAGCACGGCAGCGTAGAAGGCGATGAGCAGCATCATGC
>DASUBK010000043.1:0-7736 GCA_035763305.1 Terriglobales bacterium
TAAAGGCACCCAGCAGCCGCTTGTTCTCGAAGGCGCGGCGCTCCAGCATCTTCTGCGCCTCGACCTTGCCGGAGTGGCCGAAGTGCTCCACCAGCAGCGAGCACATCTGCCAGCCGTGGCGCATTTCCTCGATCCACACCCGCATCAGCGCCTTGCGGTCGTAGTCGGTGGGCGCGGTCTCATAGAGCCAGCGCTGCTGCTCGACGCTGGCGAACTCGGTGTCGCCCTGGTAGACGATGAGGTTCATCAGCGCGTCGCGCATCTGCTGCGTGGGCACCTGGCGCAGGTTCTCCCACTTCTTGCGCCCCTTGTAGTGGCCGAACTGGATCTCGTCGGTCTCGATGGCGCCGTAGAGCGTGTCGAATTTGAAAGACGCGACTTCGCTCTGGTTGATGCCGATTTCCTTGCGCCACTCGTCGAAGAGGCCGACCCAGTCGCTGAAGGTTCCGATTTTTAAAACTTTGCCCGGCATAAGTCCTCGTGAAGAAGGTTTCGGAAGTTTCGAACATTTCGGAGGTCTCACTTGCCGGAGGTCAGGATGAAATCTCCGAAACCTCTGAAACGGTCGAAACCTCTACATACTCAGCCACACCGATTTCACTTCCGTGTAGTGCTCGATGGCCTGCGCGCCCAGCTCGCGGCCGTAGCCCGACTGCTTGTAGCCCCCGAAGGGCAGCGCCGCGTCCATCAGGCCGTAGGTGTTGATCCACACCGTGCCCGCCTTCAGGCGGCGCGACAGGGCGTGCGCTTTCTTGATGTCCCGCGTCCAGATGGCCGCCGCCAGGCCGTAAGGATTGCTGTTGGCCTGCGCCGCCACCTGCTCGATGTCGTCGAAGCTCAGCGTGGCCAGCACCGGCCCGAAAATTTCCTCCTGCGCGATCTTCATCTCGTTCTTCACGCCGCCGAAGATGGTGGGCTCGAGGAAGTAGCCGTTGCCGTTGCCGATGTTGACGCGGGTGCCGCCGCTGCGCAGCTGCGCGCCCTCGCTCTTGCCCGCCTCGATGTACGACATCACCGTCTTCATCTGCTGCTCGCTGACGATGGCGCCCAGACGCGTCTTGGGATCCAGCGGATCGCCCGGCTTCAGCTTTTTAGCGCGCTCCACCAGCTTGTCCATGAACTCGTCGTGAACCTTGCTTTCGACGAAGAGGCGCGAGCCGGCGCAGCAGACCTCGCCCTTGCCGAAGAAGATGCCGTTGATGGCGCCCTTCACCGCGGAATCGAGGTCGGAATCGGCGAAGACGATGTTGGGCGATTTCCCGCCCAGTTCCAGCGTGACCCGCTTGAGCGAGTCCGCCGCCGACTTCATGATCTCCTTGCCGACGACGGTCGAGCCGGTGAAGGCGACCTTGTCCACCTGCGGATGCCTGACCAGCGCCTTGCCCGCTTCCGGGCCGCCGGTGATGACGTTCAGCACGCCCGCCGGCAGTCCCGCCTCGGCGCACAGCTCGGCGAAGCGCAGCGCGGTGAGCGGCGTCTGTTCCGCCGGTTTCAGGACCGCGGTGCATCCCGCAGCCAGCGCGGGGCCGAGCTTCCAGCTCACCAGCAAAAGCGGGAAATTCCACGCGGTGATGGCGCCGACCACGCCGACCGGCTCGCGCAAGGTATAGGTGAAGGCGCTCTCGTTGATGTTGATCGTGTCGCCATGCAGCTTGGTGGCCCAGCCGGCGTAGTAGCGGAAGACGTCGGCGACCATCGGCATGTCCACGTAGCGCGATTCGAAGATGGGCTTGCCGTTGTCCAGCGTCTCCAATTCGGCCAGCTCTTCGATGTTCTTCTCAATGAGATCGCCGATGCGCCACAGCACCCGGCCGCGTTCGCTGGCCGACATCTTGCGCCAGGGGCCGGCGAGATCGTCGAAGCCCTTCCGCGCCGCCTGGACGGCGGAATCCACATCGGCGGCACTCGCGTCGGCGACGTGGGTGAGCGAATCGCCGGTCGCCGGGTTGATGCTTTCGAACGTCTTCCCGCCGGAGGCCTCACGCCACTCGCCGCCGATGAACAGCTTGCCGGGTCTTACCTGCGCTTTGGTAGCAGCAATCATTTCGGTTCCCAGTTGCCAGTTGTCAGTTGCCGGTTGTGTGGCACGGGTGTTCGACCCGTGCTGGGCGGGTCAAAGACCCGCCCCCACACAAGCAGCTATTTCGCCGTGAACGTGGCCGGGCGCTTGTCTACGTAGGCCGCCAGGCCTTCCTTGGCGTCCTGGCTGTTGAACAGCAGCGCCTGCAACTCGCGTTCGACGGCCAGCGCCGATTCCATCGGGATCTCCCATCCCGTCTGGATGGAGCGCTTGATGTTGCCCACCGCCTTGGCGGCTTTGTTGGGCGGGCAGAACTGGCGGGCGTACTCCAGCACGTTCTCCATGAAGCCGTCGCGCTCGAAGATGTCGTTGACGATGCCCATCTCCTTTGCCTCTTCGAAGGAGAAGGTGTTGCCGGTGATGATCAACTCGATGGCCTTCGACTTCCCGACCAGCCGCGACAGACGCTGGGTGCCGCCGGTGCCGGGCAGCACGCCCAGGTTGATCTCCGGCAAGCCGATTTTGCCTGCGTCCTTGCGGGCGATGCGGAGGTCGGCGGCCATGGCGATTTCCAGCCCGCCGCCGACGGTGTGGCCGTTCAGCGCCGCGATCACCAGCTTGGGAGTGTGCTCCAGCCGCAGCAGGGTCTCGTTGGCGTGCAGGCAGAAGTAGTACTTGAAGGTCGGATCCACGCTGGCCAGCATTTTGATGTTGGCGCCGGCGGAGAAGAACTTGTCACCCTGCCCGGTGAGGACGATCACATGGACATTGTTATCCATGCGCGCCTTGAGGATGGCCTCGTCCAGCTGCCGGTTCATCTCGTAGGTGTAGGTGTTGGCCGGGGGATCATCCATGGTGATAATCGCCACCCCGGCGTCGGTGCGGTACTGGATCAACGTCTTGGCGCCTTCGGCGGTCTGCGTCGTGGTTGCCATCTGCAAAGCTCCTTCGCTTGAACCTGCTCAGATTTCAGTACGGTTGAAAACGGTTGTTAACCACAGAGGGCACAGAGGAACACCGACGTGACTTTTTACCTCTGTGTTCCTCTGTGGCCTCTGTGGTTTTCTTCGGGGCGCTCCCCACCAGCCCCTAGCCCCCAGTCCCTAGTCCCTGCTTATTTCCGCTTCGCCGCCCTCGCTTTGCCTCCGTTGCCGGAAGCCGGCCCCGCGAGCACCCCGCGGAGAAAGATGTCGCCCATCTGCTGTGCCAGCTCGCCGGCGTCGGCGTCCTTGCGGGGATGGTGCCAGGTGTAAATCCAGTTCATCATGCCGAAGAGACTCAGCACCGCGATGCGGCTGCTGACACTGCCATTGAATTCTCCCGGCCGGGCTCGCCGCAACTCGTCTACCAGGGCCACGCATAGCCGGTAATACTCCTTCTTCATGGCCACGATGTCGGAGCCCATGCCGTTCTTCAGCGCTTCGTCCTCGTGCGAGAGCACCTTCATGGCCTTCTGGTTGGCCAGGAAATATTCCAGGTGATTGCGGATGAAGGTGCGAACCCGCTCCTCGGGATCGCCGATCTCCTCCAGCCGGGCGCGCAGCTGCTGCATGACCTGCCCGAAGGTGTGCTTCTGCAGCAGGTACAACAGCTTCTCCTTGGACTCGAAATAATAGTAGAGGCCGGCCAGGGACATGCCGCTGGAACGGGAAAGGTCGCGCATGCTGGCGCCCTCGTATCCCTTCTCGTAGAAGACGTCCGTGGCGTGCTCCAGGATCTCGCCCAGGCGGCGGTCGAAGCGGGTCTCCTCGCGAGGAGCCGTCTCGCGAGCGCGGCGGGCGCGGGTTGTGGTCGCTACCGGAGACAAGAGAGCCTCACCCCGATTCGAACGGACGTTCGAACAGGACATTCTATTCGACGGCGGCAAGCAGGCGCAAGTTGCAGAACAGTAGCCGGTCGCCAGTCGCCGGTTGCCGGTCGCCAGCAGTCAGTCGCCGGTGGCCAGCCCTTAAATGCAGTCCCGTCCAGCAGCGAAGGAACGCGTCACAGCCGGTGACCGGCTACCGGCGACTGGCGACTGTCAGACATCCGTGCCGCCCTCCCGCGGAATCTAACTCCTAGCGCCGAAGTCTGCCCTGCACCTCCGGCCCGGCCCTCCAACTCACCCGCAAGGAGTTTTCATGCCGCACTTTGTCGAGGACGTCGAACAAATCCGCCAGCGCGCCATCCACAAACTCGAAGACGGCCCGGTCACCGAGGCCTACGGTGTCGACAAGAACAGGACAATCGACATTCTGAACGAGGCGCTCGCCACCGAGATCGTATGCGTCCTGCGCTACCTGCATCACTACTTCATGGCCACCGGCGTACACGGGAAGAGCGTGGCCGACGAGTTCAAAGAGCATGCCGACGCCGAGCGCGAGCACGCCGACCTGCTGGCGGAACGCATTTCGCAACTGGGGGGCAAGCCCGACTTCAATCCCCGCAACCTGCTGGAACGATCCGTCTCGCAGTACGTCGAGGGCGAGACGCTGGGGGACATGATTCGCGAAGACCTGATCGCCGAGCGCGTGGTCATCGAGGTCTACACCGAGATGATTCGCTTCTTCGGCAACAACGATCCCACCACCCGGGTCATGCTGGAGAAACTGCTGGCGGATGAGGAAGAGCACGCCAACGATCTCACCGACCTGCTCTACATTGTGGATCCGAAGACCGGCGAAGATGTGGGGCAGGACCCCGGCACCGAGCCCCTGAAGATGCACAGCGGACACCGCGACCGAGAGGAAGGCCGGCAGCGCTCGGAGAGGCGCCGCAACGGCGACGCCCAGGGGTTCGGGCAGCGCGGCGACGATCTCACCGGCTCGCTGCATCCCGAAGACACGGAACTGGGACGGGCGGCCGCCGTGTCGACCCATGAGCGCCAGCAGCAGGAACGCAGTCAGCGCGGGGAGCGAGGGAATCGCAAGAACGAGGACCGGGGCAATCGCCAGCAGAAGGAAGATCGCCTCAATCCACGCGCCGCCCAGAGCCGCCAGCCGCAGCCTCTGATGCGCAATGCCGAGCGGCGCTCGCCGCCCTCGGGGGAGCACGCGGGTGAAGGTGGGTCCGGCCAGAAGAAGCCCAATCGCAACCTGCTGCCGACCAGCGGCGAGCGGCCGGAGTTTCGTCCGGCGCGAGCGACCGGAGAAGAGCGTCCGGAGAGCAACCGCGGGCGGGGCGCGGCAACGGCTCCGGCGCACACTCCGGGCGGACGCGGCCGTCCCATGAACCGCCGGCAGCAGGAGATGGACACCAACATCAACACCCGCGATGTCGCCGAGCGGGCCAACGAGGGAGCGCAAGGCGGGAGCACACGCGCGGTACGGGTGACGCGTCCCAACCGCAAAAAGCGAGTCGCCTGAACATCTGTGTCATCCCGAGGGATAGCGAGTCGAAGACCTTTGTCACCTGCCGAAAACACCAGGTCCCTCGACTGGGCGCTGAAGCGCCTCGCTCGGGATGACACAGCAGTCTTTAGGGTGACGAGCGTCGGATTCGTCAGCTGTGGCGAGTAATGTTGCGGCGATCGTGCTTGCTCGCCCAGATGGGCTCGTGCGGGAGAAACAGCGCGAACAGCGATCCACCAATGACCATGTAGGCCAGATTGGCGCGAAGTTCGGGGTCGGCGACCTCAAGGCTATTGAACGGCGGGTAGACCCAGGCCAGCACCAGCGCCGACAGCAAGCAGCCAATCAGTCCCACCGAGCGGCCGTAGTGCAGCGCCGCCAAGGCAAAAAGCAGAATAAGGCCCAGTGGCGCCACCGGCCCGGAACTGCTGCCGGAGAACGCCTCGCCCGCCACCAGGGCGACGCCGACGCACAGCAGGGTACCGGTGAGAACCGGCCGGGCAGCAGCCAGTCTGTTCATAAACAGACAAAGATGGTGGCAGCTTGGGTAAGGATGTCAGCTGCTGCCGAAAATTGAAAGTAGCAGGATGTGACAAGGCCGCCTTCGGCTGTATGGAGTCCTCGAACAGGGTTCACAGCCAAGGGCGGCTGTGCCACACCCTAACCCTAGTTCTTGATCCCCGCCATCAGCCGCTCCACTTCCCTCTTCTGCTGGGCGTCGAGCGGCAGCAGCGGCAGGCGGACGGGACCGCCGTAGTACCCGTTGAGGTCCATGGCGTGCTTCACGCCGGGGATGCTCATCTCCGCGACCACCTTGGTTGCGGCTTCGACGATGCGCTGCTGCTTCTCCTGAGCGACGGCGTCGTTCCGTTCCTTCCAAGCGGCATAGATTTCGAAGCACGCCGTCGGCGCGCAGCAGGCGAAGGCCAAAATCGCGCCCACCGCGCCGGCATCCAGCGACGGCTGCAGCTTGTGCGCGGCGCCCACCAGCACCTGGAAACCCACTTCCTTCTGCCGCATCTTCAGGCCGCCCAGATCCTGCACCGCTGCGGAAGACGGCTTGACGCCCGGCACACCGCGTGCCGCGCCCAGTGTCACCAGTTCGCCTTCGCCGCCGGCGGCTGCCGCAGTGGCGTTGCGCATCATGCGCAGGGTCACGGCCTGGAACGACTCGGTGACGGTCGTCTCGCGGCGGATATGGCTGGTTCCCTCCACCATCTTGCGTACCTTTTCGATCGAGCCGCTCGACTCCTTGATGCCGATGATGTTACGGTGCTCGGCCAATTCGATGGCAATCTCCGCCGGCATGTCGTAGCCGGTGGCCTGGGGAAAGTTGTAAATGATGAGAGGCAGCGGCGAACGGTCGGCCACGGTGCGATAGAAAGCCAGCATGTTCTGCGGCCGGTTCATCTGCCCCTTGTAGTAATGCGGGGTGCGCACCATGGCGGCGTCGTAGCCCAGTTCGGCGGCGTACTCGGTCAGGCGCAGGGTTTCGACCGCCGACTCGATGCCGGTGCCGGCGATCAGCACCTTGTCCGGCGTAGCGGTCTCGCGCGCGGCCTTGAGCACGTCGCGGCGCTCCTGGTCGGAGAGCAGGATGGCCTCGCCGGTCGAGCCCTGCACCACCAGGCCGGCTACCGGCCCGCGGCAGTAGTGATCGACATTAGCTTCCAGCTTGCGGTAGTAGATGTTCCCCTCGTGATTAAAGGGCGTGGTAATGGGCGGGAAAATGCCGTGCAGAAGCATGATAAGCCTCGATATAAAGGTCGATTGTAGTTCAGCCGAGTCGGTCTTCCCACGACTCCCTTTCGGAACGAATGAAATTCTCACCGCCACCCAAGTCGGCGAACACCTGTTTGGCGACACCACGAAGAGCTAGGAACGAAACGACCTGCTTGCGATGGCTCACACGAAACCATACGCGCCAGAGCCATCGGCCGGCGGAACCAAGACCGCTCATGATTAATCGTATGCTAGTTCCGCCTTACGCTTCCGCTTTTTAGATTGGACAAGCATCAAGTACAAGTTCACCTACTGTACCCTAGCACCAGCTTTCGCACCGGTTCCACGATCATCAACTGCAGCTCCGCTTGCGGCTTGGTGGCATCTTCGAGCGTGGCAAGTTGTTGGGCGCGCAATGCCGCATCGGCTTGCAAGTGCCCCTCGAGAACGTCGAGCGCCTGCAAACCAACCTCCGCCACGCGCGCGAGGCTCTGCGAAAGTCCGGCATCCTCCTGCAGCAGAGACGAATTGCGCAGCGTGGGCGCCAGCAGCGCGTTGTTGTCGCGCCAGATCTCCAGCCACCGGCGGAGGGCGGTTTTCTCGACCGGCGAAGCCTGCCCGGCCAGCAGGTGATCCACCATGATGGCGAAGTTCCGCGCCGTCTG
>DASUBK010000044.1:0-12610 GCA_035763305.1 Terriglobales bacterium
ACGTCGTATCCCGCGCCGGGGCACTGGCTCAGCAGCCGCAGGGTGGCGTCGCCGACAGCATTGCCGCTGGCGTCCACGCAGGGAGAGTTGAACGAGGAATTGGTGAGGCCGAGGGCGAAGTTCTCGCGCAGCGGATAGAAATTGAAGGCCACTCACATCTTGAAGTTGTGCCGGCCCTTCACGTAGGACAGATCGCTGCGAAAACCGATGTTAGTCAATTGCCGCGACTGCGCCAGCGTGGCCGGTTGATCGGCGAGCGGGTCCGTGCTCGGATAGTAGTTGACGCGGTCGCGACGGAAGTAGGCGTTGGCGGTCAGCAGCGTGTTGTTGCCGAAGAGGTGCGTCCATCCCGGCGCGATGTTGAAGGTGACGATCTTCTGCCGCTGGTCCTGGCGGACGGCCTGCTGGTCGAAGGTGTTGGGGATCTGGTACCAGGAACGGGCGGCAAACAGGTTGAGGTGTAGGGAGTCGAACGCGTTCGGCTGGTAATCAAGGCGGTCGAAAATCGTCTGCGAGTTGCCGGCTCCGTGCAGCACGATGAATTCCGGCGCGTCCAGGTAACGGCCGCTGCGAAAGCCATTGGCAGAGATGAAATTCCCCAGTTTTTGCGTTCCTACGCCATAGTTAACGCTCAGCGCGCCGGTGCCGTACGAGCCATACGCGCCGCTGATGCTGCCGCTCGACCTCTGCCCCAGGCCGGACCGGGTGGTGGTGCGGATTACCAGGCTGCTCTTGTCGCCGAACTCCGCCTGCGGCACCCCGGTGATGACCTCCATGGACTGGATCGCCTCGGGGGAGATCTGGTTGGAGTAGTTGCGGCTCTGCTGGTCGGTGATGGGCTGGCCGTCGAGGGAGATCTGCGTCTGGGCGTGATCGCCCTGCGGATGAAAGAAGCCGTTGGAATCGGCCACCACCCCGGGCGAGCTGTGCATGACCATGTCGCTCAGCCCGGAGGCACTGGCCGGCAGCGGCATTTCCTCGAAAACTCTCGCCCCGATGTCGGTGTGAGCCGTGGGCTCGGTCTCCAGCAGGTCGGAGGTTTCGGTTACGTTCACCGTCTGCGTCGAGGCGCCGACTTGCAGGGTGGGATCGAGTTCGATGGGAACCGCGGTGCGCACGTCCACATCCTGGCCGAAGGTCTGGAATCCCGCCTGCGTTACCGACAGGTGATAGATGTTGGGCGGCAGATTGGGCAGGACGAAGTAACCGTTTTCGTCCGTCTGGGCCGAGCGGTCGAACCTGGTTACCGGGTTATGCGCGGTCACGGTGGCGCCTGCCACTACGGCGCCGGTGGGATCCTTGACGGTGCCCTGGATAGTGCCGGCGCCGCCGAGTTGCTGCGCGGCCGCGAGACAACAGCACACCAATACAAGCGGCCCGCAGGCCAGCCGCACAAGCCTGTGCATACGATCTCCCTGGTTGCAACCATTCAGTTTTCGCGGACGTGGAGATCAGACGGCGGGCGGCGGGCGGATGCAGAGGGAGAAGGGAAGAAGCTGGTCGAGTTGCTCTGCTTGGCCGGCAGCGAGCACGCTCCAGCGCGGCGTCGCCACTGCGAGCCGGGCCAGCAGCGGCGCCGGAGCGGCATGGTGCAGGCTGTGGCAGAGCTGGCAGGGGCGCGCGTCGGAGTTGTCGTGCAGGCCGGCGCGGCTGGCGTCGGCATGAATATCGCGGATGCCGTGCACCGCGACGGCGCACTGCGACAGCAGCACCAGGGACACCAGGCCGAGTACGACCTTGTTCCGCCAACGCACTGGGAAATCAACTCGCAACGGGCGCTCCCTGCGGCAGGGCTACCCACCCTATTCTGCAGCACGCCGGAGGCGGTTTCCAAGCGCGCGGAATCGGAATAGGTGGCGGGAGCTGCGAGCGGGGAAGGATTGGACTTTTGCGTCCGCGCGCAACCGGTTTTCGTGGGTATTTTATGGGTGTTTCGGGGGTTTCGCTGAGGTTTGCAGGCGAGGTCGTAAGACCTTAGTGCAGCTTGGGGCAAAGTTTCGCATCGAGTGCATCAACACCCCAGCCTATTGTGGTATCGGTGAACAGAGGCCACAAAAGGTCGCGATTCCCAAGATGGTCGTTGTACTCTTGATACCCCAAAAAAGACCAAGAAAACCGGGTAAAACCAAAGTTGCTCTTGACACCTCCCCAGGTAACCGCGGTATAAACTCCCACGCTTAAGTCATTCCCCCCCCGAGACAGCAGAGGATTTTCCTCTCCGGTACCCGGTTGTTTGGCAGAGCTATGTGTCCCGTAGTGGATCGGGCCCCGGCGGCTACCACTCAGCACGGCAAGGGCTGAGGCGGTGGCGATTTTTCCAGTCGAAAGGGCGAGCGCTCTATGGCCGAGTCGCGTGAAGTAATGAACATTCGCCAGGCTTCCCAATACCTGGGCGTGAGTCCCGACACGCTCTACAAGTACGTCTACGAGGAAAAAATTCCCGCGTTCAAACTCGGGAACCGCTGGAAGTTTAAGAAGTCGAAACTGGACCAGTGGATGGAAGAAAAAAGTACGATGCGGGAAGCTCGCGACAAGAAGAAGCCCAAGGCTGCGCGCATGGCGGCAGGGCGGTAAAAAGGCGGACGCATGTTCGGTGGATCGAAAACAATTGTCGGGCTCGACATCGGCTCCAGCTGCATTAAGGCCGTCGAGCTGAAGCGGTCCCGGGCTGGGATCGAAGTGGCGCACCTGGGCGTCGAACCTCTGGCCTCCGACGTGGTCGTGGACTCCATGATCATGGATTCCCCCAGCGTCTCGGCGGCGATCAGCAAGATCTTCAACGAGAACTCGATCAAGACCAAGGCGGTCGCCACCAGCGTCAGCGGGCACTCGGTCATCGTCAAGCGCATCACCATCCCCACCATGGGCGAGGGCGAGCTGGCGGAGAGCATCAAGACCGAGGCGGCGCAGCACATCCCCTTCGACATCGACGTGGTCAACATCGACCACCAGATTCTCTCCGACGACCTCAGCGGACCGCAGATGGACGTGCTGCTGGTGGCGGTGAAGAAGGACAAGATCCTCAACTACACCAACGTGCTGTCCATGGCGGGGCGTTCGCCGGCGATCGTGGACATCGACGCCTTCGCGCTGCAGAACTGCTACGAGTTCAACTACGAGCCGGCGCCGGGCGCCACCGTGGCGCTGCTGAACCTGGGCGCCAGCGTGATGAACATCAACATCGTGAAGGGCACCACGCCGCTGTTTACCCGCGACGTCAGCGTGGGCGGCCACCAGTACACCGACTCGCTGCAGAAGGAGCTGGACCTCACCTTCGACGACGCCGAGGCGCTGAAGCTGGGGCAGAAGGTGGGCACGGTCAGCGAGGACGCCAAGAACCCGATTCTCCAGCAGGTGACCGAGATCATCGTGCTGGAAATCCAGAAGACCTTCGACTTCTTCCGCGCCACCGCGGCCGGCGAGCACATCGAGCGGATATACCTGGCGGGCGGATCGGCCCAGGTGACCGGGCTGGTGGAGGCGCTGCGGCAGGAGTTCTCGCTGCCGGTGGAGATGCTGAACCCGTTCGCCCGCATCGGGTTCGCCGAGGGCACGCCGATGGCGGACCTGATCCAGCGGAATCCCGGCCAACTCGCGGTCGCCGTGGGCCTGGCATTAAGGAGTTTTGAAGACCTATGATCCGAATCAACCTGCTTGGCGTACCCAAACCGAAGAAGGGCAAGCGCGGCGGCCCGGTGGCGATGGGCGGCGGCGGGGGCGGCGTCAACATCGTGGTGGTCGCCCTGGTGATCGCGGTGCTCACCGCCGGAGCCAACTTTTACTGGTACAACTCGCTGCAAAAGGACGCGGCCGACCTGCAGAAGCAGATCCAGGACGCGGACCGCGAGAGCCGGCGGCTGTCGGACATCAAGACCAAGTACTTCGAGCTGAAGAAGCAGAAGGAATTGCTGGAGCGGCGCGTCAACGTCATTCACGAGCTGCAGAAGAACCAGTCCGGCCCCTCGCAATTGCTGGCGCTGATCGGCGACACCGTCAACAAGACCGACGCGGTGTGGCTGGAGCAGATGGCCGAGGACAACAACACCCTGACTCTGACGGGCAAGGCGCTCAGCGTCAACGCAGTGGCCAATCTGATGCAGAACTTGAAGGCGACCGGGCAATTCAAGTCGGTCGAAATCAAGGAAACCCTGCAGGACGACAATCGACAGATGCAGACCTTCGGGTTCTCCCTGGTCTGCGAAAAACAACCCCCGCAGCAGCAGAAGGGTTAGGCAGGACGGCGGATATGGCGAAGTTCACGGATTTGCCGGTCAAAGCGCAACTGGGCATCGTGCTCGGCCTGGCGGTAGCGGTCACCGCCGGACTCTACTACACCGTCTACAAGGCGATGGACGATCAGAACCGGGCCAGCCGGGCGGCGCTGAAGTCGAAGCTGGACGAGATCGCCCAGCTGAAGCCGTACGAGGCGCAGAAGACGGAGATGGAGCAGAAGATCGCCTCCTACAACCAGCAACTGGAGAGCCTCAACCGGATCGTGCCGGAAGAGAAGGAAGCGCCCCAGTTCATGCAGAGCATGCAGGCGGAAGCGGCGCGGGCGGGCATCGAGATCCGGCGCTACACCGCGCTGCCGACTTCGCAGAAGGAGTTTTTCACCGAGGTTCCCTTCTCGATGGACCTGGATGGCCCGTATTACTCGCTGCTGAAATTCTTCGAGGACGTCTCGCGGATGGACCGCATCGTGAACATGACGGGTTTGAAGATGGCCACGGTGAAGACGGCGGGGCAAGCGGGTGTGAAGCGGCAGTACGCGTACGCCCCGACGGAGTCGGTGGTGGTGAGCGCTACGGCGACCACGTTCTATAGCCGGCCCGACGCGGGCACAGCGGCGGCAAAGAAGAAGTAGAGGGGATTGCGATGAAGGCAACGATGACCGTTCTCCTGCTGGCGGTGGCTGCAAGCGCGTGGGCGCAGTCGGCCCCGCCGAGCCAGATGGTAACGCCGAAGAAACCGGCGGCGACCACTCCGATGGCGCCGAAAAAGCCGGCCGCGACGAACCACATGGCAGCGCCCAAGAAACCGGCGACGACGATGAAGACGACGAAGATGCCGGTCCAGACCGCGGCCAAGCCGGGGTCGGCGATGATGCAGAAGGCGATGGCCAAGCCGGTCGCGGCCCAGAAGGCGCCCATGAAGCCGGCCATGAAACCGGCGATGAAGCCGGCCATGAAACCCGCGATGAAGCCGGCGATGAAGCCGGCGGTCAGCAAAGCGAAGGCGGCAACGCCCTTCGCCAAGAAAGCGCCGACCGAGGCGGTGAAGAAGACTCCGGAAGCGGCGCCCATGAAGCCGGCGGCGGAAAAGACGATGTCGACGGCGGGCAAGCGCGATCCGTTTGTCTCCCCGGTAGTGGAGCGCGCCGGCGGAGTGGTCGGGCCGCCGTGCGAGACGGGCAAGAAGTGCCTGGCGATCGGCAGCGTGGTGCTGCGCGGCATCGTGAAGGCGCCGGCGGGAATGATCGCGGTGGTGGAGAACACCCGCCGCGCGACCTATTTCCTGCACGAGAACGATCCGGTATTCAACGGCTACGTGGTGCGGATCACGCCGGACTCGATCGTGTTCCGGGAGAACATCCTGGACGCGGCGGGCAAGACGAGCACGCACGACGTGGTGAAGAAGATGGCTGCGCCGGCAGTGTAACGGCGGCGGCCGGCGCTGGCGGAAGCAGGCCAGGCGAAACGACAGGCTTCCCGGCAAGCGGGAAGCAGGCGGAAGAAAAAAATTCCGCTCGCAGTATGCAGTAGTTTTCAACTCGGGCCGAACCCAAGGTGGCAGTAACCGCGCAGGTTCCAAGCGCAGGTAGAGCGCGCGGAAGCCGACGCGGCGGGCTAATCTTGAAGCGGCGGGAGATCGCCGCGCACGCCGGAGATGCAGCCGGGGCACGGAACCATCGTGTCACGATGAATCGCCGGGCGTGGGGAGAAACGAGATGAGGCTGAAGCAACTGCTGGGTATTCTCTTGCCGCTGCTGCTGGCGGGCGCCGCGGGCGCCACGGCATCGCAGCTGACCAACATCACGGTCGCCGGACAGGGCAACCAGACGACGGTCACTCTCCACGCGAGCGGCACGTTCACCCACAACGAGTACCGACCCACAGACAACCTGCTCATCGTCGACCTGGCGGGCGTAACGCCCGGCAAGTTGAAGGACGCGGCGCAGACCGTGGCCAAGCCGGGTGTGGCGTCGTACCGCGTGCTGGAATACAAGGGCAGCAGCGGCGGTGACGTAGCGCGGGTGGAGATCACGCTGGATCCCGGCGCCGTGGTGGCGGTCTCGGAAGATCGCGGAGCGGTGAACCTGCGAGTCATGGTGGGGCAGACCGCGGCCACGCTGAAGGACCAGGCCGCGAAGACCACGCCCATGGCGGCGGAAGCAGCCGCCGCAAAGCCGGCGATGGAAGCTCCGGCGAAGAGCATGGCGAAAGTGGCGGAGCCCGCCCACGCCGCGGCCAGGACGATGGCGCACGCGGAGGCGGCGAACGGCCGCCCGGCGATGGTGCGCAACGTCTCCGTGGTGCGCGCGCACAACGGCATGGATGTTGAGATTCTGGCGAGCGCGGCCGTGACCGGAAAGGTCATGAAGCTGACGGCGCCGGACCGGGTTGTGGTCGACGTGCAGAACGCGATCCCGACGGGTCATTCGCGGACGATTCCGGTCAACAGCGCGGATGTGCGGGCGGTGCGCATCGGGCGCTTCCAGGCGCAGCCTCCGGTCACCCGCGTGGTGGTGGATCTGGCGGCGGCGCAGAATTACGAACTCATTCCCTCGGGAAATAAGTTGACCCTGAAGCTGCGTGCGGTGAGCGCGGCGGCGGTCGAGCCGGCGGTGGAGAAGGTCGCCGAGCCGGCCCCTGCGGGCAGCGCGCCGGCGGTACAGGCCGCGATGCCTGTTGCTGCGACGGCTGCCGTGGTGGAGGAAAAGAGCGCCTCCAGCGTACCGGCGAAGCCGGCTGAGGCGATGCAGCCGGCAGCCAACCAGGTGGCGCAGGACTACGTCGAAGTCGAACCGAAGGTCACGACGAGGATTGCCAGCAGCGACAAGAAGCGGGCCGATTCCGCGGCCGAGGCCATTGCGGCCAACAGCGCGACGGAGAGCGTGAAGAACATGATGCCCACGCCGAGCGCGGCCATCGGCGGTCCGGCGGTCAACCTGGCAGCGGAACAGCAGCAGGCAGTGGCCATGCCCATCCGGCAGAGCCAGGCCGCGGCGCCGGCGGCCAGCGCCCCGACCAACGCTTCGCAGCGGTACACGGGCGAACCGATCTCGGTCAACCTGAAGGACGTCGACATCAAGGATTTCTTCCGCCTGATTCACGAGATCAGCGGACTCAACATCGTGCTCGATCCGTCGGTGAACGGCGCGGTCACGCTGGTGTTGGATGACGTGCCGTGGGACCAGGCGCTGGACATCGTGCTGCAGAACAACGGGCTCGACCGGCGGCTGGAAGGAAATGTGCTGCGCATCGCGACCATCGATACCTTCCGCAAGGAAGCCGAGGGCCGGAGGGCGCAGGCCGAGGCGCTGGCGCTGGCGGTGGACCGCGTGCAGTTGACGCACTTCCTCAGCTACGCGCATGCCGCCGACGTGATGCCGATCGTGAAGCGCTTCCTGTCGGCGCGCGGCGACGTAGTGGCCGATCCGCGCACCAACGCGCTGATTATCGAAGACATTCCCAGCGTGCTGCCGGGCGTGCAGCGGCTGCTGGGCCAACTGGACCGCAAAACGCAGGAAGTCGAAATTGAAGCCCGCGTGGTGGCGGCGACGCGCAGCTTCGCGCGCGACATCGGCATGCAGCTGGGCTTCGCTACCGGCAACGGCAAGAGCTGGAGCGTCGGCGGCGCCCCGGTGGTGGGGACCAGCCCCATCACGGTAGCCGGCCTGGTGCCGAAGTACATCACCCTGGGCACGCAGATTCCGCTGTTCTCCAACCAGGCGGCGGTCGGCGGCTCGGGTAACCCGCTGAGCGGCGGCGTGAGCTTCACGAATTTCTCCAACAACTACCGCGTGGACGCGATCCTGACCATGGCGGAAGCGCGCGGCTTGCTGAAGATCCTGTCGCGGCCGCGGGTGGTGACGCAGAACAACATCGGGGCGACGGTGCGGCAGGGCCTGCGCATCCCGGTGGTCACGGCGGCGCAGTTGGGCGGCCCACCGACCACGACCTACACCCCGGCGGAACTGCGGCTGGCGGTTACCCCGCAGGTCACGGCGGAGAACACCATCTTCCTGAACGTGGACGTGGAGAACACCACGCCTGACTTCAGCCGCCAGGTCAGCGGCAACCCCACCCTCATCACCCAGGAGGCAACCACCTCGGTGCTGGTGACGGACGGTGGAACGGTGGTCATCGGCGGTGTGATCCAGACGCAGAACTCGGTCACGGTGCAGCAGATCCCGCTGCTGGGGGACATCCCGGTACTGGGCAATCTGTTCAAGCGCAGAGCGGTGGACACCTCGACCCAGGAGCTGATCTTCTTCATCACTCCCAAGATCGTTCAGACATAGGACTGGGCGGTACGAAGAGCCCTGCCGCGAGGCAGGGCTTTTTTATTGCAGATTCAAGATTACAGATTGGCGGAGGAGCTGGCCGAGGGCGGCCCGGGGTACATTGCGGCGTGTAGACTGGATGCGGATGGAATTCGATTTTCGGGCGCGGCAAAGGAAGATCGCGGCGGATGTGGCGGAGATCGGCGTGACGGCGCTGCTGGTCACGCACCTGCCCAACGTGCGCTATCTGTGCGGGTTTACGGGCAGCAACGCGGCGCTGGTCATCGGCGATGGGAAACCCGTGCTGTTCACCGACGGCAGGTACACGACCCAGGCGCGTGAGGAGGCGGCGAACTGCCGGGTCGTGATCGCCAAGGGATCGCTGATGGAAGCGGTGGCCCGGTGGCTCGGCGATACGCAACCTGCCGCGGGCCGGCGCCGGGCGCGACCAGGACGCCCCATGCGCGCAAAAGGGCAGGCAACGCTGGCTATCGAAGCGGAGCGCATGTCGGTGGCGACGCGGAACGCGCTGCAAGGCCTGGCGAAAGCCGTCAAGTTGCGCGAGACCGCAGGCATCGTCGAGCGCCGGCGCATGGTGAAGGACGCGGACGAAGTGGCGGCGATCCGGCGCGCGGTGGTGCTGGGGGCATCGCTGCTGGAGGCGGCATTGAAGACGATCCGTCCCGGCGTGCGCGAGACCGAGGTGGCGGCCGAGATCGAATACGCGGCGCGGCAAGCCGGCGCCGAGGGGATGTCGTTCGAAACCATCGTGGCCTCGGGAGCGCGCTCGGCGCTGCCGCACGGGCACGCGACGGAGCAGCCCATCCCGGAGCGTGGATTTGTGGTGCTCGACTTCGGTGTTATACTCGCCGGTTATTGCTCGGACATGACCCGCACTGTGCACGTGGGTCGTGCGTCGGAGGAAAGCCGGCGGCTGTACCAGTCGGTGCTCGAGGCCCAAGAATCGGCCAGCGAGGCGGCGCGCGCGGGAGTAACGGCGGGCGAAGTGGACCGTGCGGCGCGGGCGCGGCTGCAGCAGGCGGGCTGGGGAAAGTTCTTTACCCACTCGACCGGCCACGGCGTCGGGCTGGAGATCCACGAAGCCCCGCGCCTGGCCAGGGCGCAGAGCGAGCCGCTGCAGCCGGGCATGGTGGTCACCGTGGAGCCGGGAGCGTACCTGCCCGGCCGGGGCGGTGTCCGCATCGAAGACATGATCGTCGTCACCGAAATGGGACGCGAGGTGCTGACCCCGGCGGCGAAAGAGCTGATCGAACTGTAACGAGATTCTGGTGATCGGGTAATCTGGTTGCTCTGGTGAACGGCAGACAGCACCGCCGGCTCACCCCCGAGAAAGCGAACCCCCGACGACTCCATGAACCAAAAAGAGCTGAAGGAACTCATCGAGTTTCTGATCGAGAAGGACATCGCCGAGTTCGAACTGGAGCGCGGCGACGTCAAGGTGCGCATCAAGCGCGGCGCGGCCGAGGTGCACTACGCGGCGCCGGATTCGCGCTTCCTGGCGGTTCATCCGGCACCGGCGCCGGTCGCGGTTGCGTCCGCGCCGCCCGCAGCGCCGGCGCCCGCAGCGAAACCCGCCGGCGCCGAGGAAGAAGAGGCGGGGCTGCACATCGTGCGCTCGCCCATCGTGGGCACCTTCTATGAAGCGCCGTCGCCGGGAGCGCCGGCGTTCGCCAAGGTCGGCGACGCGGTCGAGGTGGGGCAGGTGCTGTGCATCATCGAGGCCATGAAGCTGATGAACGAGATCGAATCCGACTACGCGGGCGAGATCGTGAAGCGGCTGGTGGCCAACGCGCAGCCGGTGGAGTACGGGCAGCCGTTGTTCGCAGTCAGGCCGAAGTAGCCAGTAGCCAGTCGCCAGTCGCCAGTCCGCCTGCGGGCGGATCACAGTGGGGAACACCAGCCGGCCAGCCGCCGGCGCTCGGAATGTTCAAGAAGATTCTCATAGCCAATCGCGGGGAAATTGCTCTGCGGGTGATCTGCGCCTGCAAGGAACTGGGGATCCGCACCGTGGCCATCTACAGCGAGGCCGACCGCAACTCGCTGCCCGTGCGTTTCGCCGACGAGGCGGTGTGCATCGGCCCGCCGCGCCTGGCGGAAAGCTACCTCAACATTCCCTCGGTGATCAGCGCGGCGGAGATCGCCAATGTGGATGCCATCCATCCCGGCTACGGCCTGCTGAGCGAGAATGCCAACTTCGCCGAGGTGTGCGAGACCTGCGGCATCAAGTTCATCGGGCCGCCGCCGGAGGTGACGCGGCTGATGGGCGAGAAGGAGAAGGCGCGGGCGGCGATGAAGCAGCGAGGGGTGCCGATCCTGCCCGGGTCGGAGGGCGTGCTGCAATCGGAGGGCGAGGCGCTGGAGTACGCGCGCAGCGTAGGGTTCCCGGTGATCGTGAAGGCGTCGGCGGGCGGCGGCGGGCGCGGCATGCGCGTGATCCGCTCCGAAGAGGAACTGCCCAAGGCGTTCGCGGCGGCGCAGAGCGAGGCGTCGGCGGCCTTCGGCAACGGCGACCTGTACATGGAGAAGTTCATCGAGCGGCCGCGGCACATCGAGTTCCAGGTGCTGGCCGACAGCTACGGCAAGGTGATCAGCATCGGCGAGCGCGAGTGCAGCATCCAGCGGCGGCACCAGAAACTGGTGGAGGAAGCGCCGTCGGTGGCGGTGAACGACGAACTGCGGGAGCGAATCGGAAAAATCCTTTCCAAGACGCTGGGCGACATCGGCTACGTGAACGCGGGCACGGTCGAGTTCCTGATGGACGAGCAGGGCGAACTGCACTTCATCGAGATGAACACGCGCATCCAGGTGGAGCACCCGGTGACGGAGATGACCACCGATGTGGACCTGGTGAAGTCGCAGATCCTCATTGCCATGGGAGCGCGCCTAGACGACGTGCTGGGCGGGCCCATCGTGCGCCGTGGCCACGCCATCGAGTGCCGCATCAACGCGGAGCATCCGGAGAAGTTCACGCCCTCGGCGGGGAAGATCACGGTGTTCAATCCGCCGGGCGGAACCGGCGTGCGGGTGGATACGGCGGCCTACACCGAGGGAGTGATTCCGCCGTATTACGATTCGCTGATCGCCAAGCTGGTGGTGCGCGGCAAGGACCGCAACGAGGCGATCTCGCGCATGACGCGGGCGCTGAACATGTTCGTGGTGGAGGGAATCCACACCACCATTCCGCTGCACAAGCGAATCCTCGCGGACCCGGAGTTCCGCGCCGGGCGGCTGAGCACGAAATTCATGGAGTATCTGCTGGAGAAGAAGCAGCAGGCGGCGGACTAAGCAGTGCCGATTGCCGATTGCCGAATGGATTGAGATCCTGATTCACCACAAAGGACACCAAGGTCACGAAGGAATTCAGGCTTTTCCTTCGTGACCTTGGTGTCCTTTGTGGTGAAAGTAGCCTTCGGCTCGCTGCTAACGGCTGCCGCCGGCGCGGGCGGCCTTGATCTTGGCCAGCAGGTCCTTGGCGACGGGCTCGTACGGTCCCGGAATGGCGGCGGCCTGGTTGAGCGCCGCAGTCGCATTGGCGGCCTGGTTCAGCTTCACGTAGGCGAAGCCGAGGCGGAACCAGGCGGCGGCGAGGTCGTCGGGATCGTCCTTCAGCAGGCCGGTCGCGGTCTTGAGTTCGGGCACCGCGGCGGCGAACTTGTTCTGCTTCAACATCACGTATCCGACGATGGAGTGACCGACGCCGGCGGTCTTGCGGGCGTTGGCGTCGTCCTGCATCCTGGCGCTGCTGAGATCGATGGCCTTGTGCGCGTAGGTGGAGGCCTTGGTCTCATGGCCGGCGGCCTCGGAGAGAGCGTTGGCGATGACGATCAGCAGGCCGGCATTGTCGGGACTGGCCGCGACCGCCTTATCGGCGAATTGCGCCAGGCGCGCGGTGTCCTTCGATTCCTGCAGGGAGATGACGGCCTGCGCGGTCACCTGCTCGGTGAACTTGGAGCCGGGGAAATTTTGCAGGTAACTTTCCGCCAGTCCGAGACGCTGCTTGGGATCGGAGGTGTCGGCGATGGAGTTATAGGCGGCGGCCTCGAAGAACTCGTAGATGGGCTTGAACTGTTCCTTCTGTTGCGC
>DASUBK010000045.1:0-2555 GCA_035763305.1 Terriglobales bacterium
CCATTCGGGCAGGCGCCGGCGAGGTCAGTGCCTACGCTTTCGCGCGATCACGCCTGCGCGGCCACGCCGCAATAGAGGCATTGGTGAGCCGCACGATGGTTCGCTCCGAATTCGACGGAATACAGCCGCTACCTGACGTGAACCGCCAGCTCGACGGCCGCGAGTGAGACGAAACGCCCGGGGTAGACGCGTCGGCGAGCGCTTGGGCGATACCCGCGGCGCCCAGAACCTCACGCACGATCGCCATGGACCACTGATAGCTGGGATGATCGGCCTCCGGAATCGGTGCGCCAATCTCCTCCCTCAGTCGCGTGGCGGCGCCCAACAATCTGCCGGCTCACCATGCGTCGTCCGGCGCCGCTGCCACTGTAGCCAAGCCTTCCGGATTCGCCGCGATCCGGCGTTTGTTGTCCAGTTCCTGCTCCTCGCGCGATCCTTCACGGAACTCCACGGACTCGCCCGGTGAATCACCCGATCCGGCGGCGCCTACGGCCTCGGCTGTGCAGCCCCTCGACAAAGACGGATAGCCGGCGCAGCAGTGCTTGCTGCGCCGGCGTGAGCAAGCCATAGCGCCAGGCCAGGGTGGCGCGAGGCGTCGGCTGCTTGGCTAGAGCCGTACGACTATAGGTCTTCAGATAAAGGTATCGACTAGGCTGCCTGGGCCACCTCGTCTCCCAGATGTTCGAGCGTTTTGCCGATGGCCGCTTTGACGGCCTCGGGGTGCTGGTCATAGAAGGCCAAGCCCTCCTCCACGGAGGTGGTCAGGTCGTCGAAGGTGGGAAAGTAGCGCAGGTGCGTCGAGCGTTTCTTCAGGTTTTTCCAGAGATGTTCGATCGGATTGTAATCAGGGGAGTACCCGGGCAGTTGGTAGACGGTCAGGCGCTCCCGGTGCGCGGCGAAGAAGGGCTGGATCGCTGCCGCGGTATGATAGCGGGCGCCGTCCTGGAGCAGGAGGATCGGCCGGTCGGTCTGGTCGAGCACCCCTTGCAGGAAGGCCTGGTAGGCGTCGGCAGTGAAGCGCGTGGTCTGGTGCTGCCAGAAGAAACGCCCCGTGAAGTAGTCGATGAGGCCGAAGACCTTGAGCGCCTTGCGCTTGCCGCAGGTGGGCACCACCGGCTGCCGGCCCCGCCGCGCCCAGGTGTAGGCGAGCGAGCCCCACTGCGCGAAGCCGGCTTCATCGCCGAAGAGCAAGAGGGCGCCGCGACGCCGCGCCTCCGCCAGGATCGCCGGCCACTCGTGTTTCCGCCAGCACTGGCGGCGCTCCGGGTCCAGATGGTCGGAGACGAAGCGAGCTTTCTGGTAGCTCAAGCCCAGGTTGTGCAGCAGGGCGGCCAGATAGTGATGATTGTAGCACTGGCCGAACTCCCGCTGAATCAGATCTTGGAGGAAGAGGGTGCTCCAACAGCCGGACGGATAGCCTGCGGCCAGGGGTCCCGCCTCAATCAGGTCGCACAGCCGTTTCTTCTGGCTGGGAGTCAGCTTGCTGGGTCGGCCAGGCGAACGCCCCGCGCGCAGCGTGGCCAGCCCGTCCACCAGAAAGACAGGCAGCCAGCCGTACACCGTCGTCTCATGCACGCCAAGCCGCGCTGCCACCAGCGGCACCGGTCGCCCCGCACCGACCTCCAGCAACGCCTGCACCCGCCGAATCCCCTGCACTTCCCCTGCACGAAATCCCTGCCGCAGCACCTGCTCCAATGCCTTGATGGTCACACCGCTAAACCGTACCTTGAACTCCACGGGACGCCTCCTGAAGCGTGCAGAATCAAACGATGTGCTTCAGCGTAGAGTGTCCCGTCTTAACGGTCACCTCTCGATTTCTTTATCTGCACGACTATAGTACAGCGTGGCGTTAGTCTCTACTACACTTGTAGGGGCCGCTAAGGTATTTGGGCCGCGCTGTACTGGTTGACGGAAGCAGTTGCCGAGGAGCGGGATGATGATGGGGGCGGAAAGTCTGCGCGCGCGCGCGGCGGAACAGATCGATGACGTGGTGGACTTTGCCGCGCGATTGGTGCGGACGCCGAGCATGCCCGGCGGGGAAGGGGCGGTCGCGGCGCTGGTGCGGGCCGAGATGGAGCGTCTGGCCTACGACGACGTACGGGTAGACGACGCGGGGAACGTGATCGGTCTGCTGCGCGGGCGGGGCGCCGGTCGCTCGGTACTCTTCAATGCCCACATGGATCACGTATCGCCCGGCGACCGCGCCTACTGGCACACCGATCCCTTCTCCGGCCAGGTGAAGGACGGCTACCTGTGGGGCCGAGCCAGCACGGACATCAAGGGATCTTTGGCCTGTCAGATCCATCTGGCGCCGCTGCTCCGCGCCGCCGGCCTGGCGCCTGCCGGCGACGTCTATGTGACGGCAGTGGTGATGGAGGAGATCGGCGGCCTGGGCACCCAGCACCTGGTCACCCATCTGCGCACCGACAGCGCCGTGGTGGGCGAGCCCAGCGTCTGCACGCTCAAGCGCGG
This sequence comes from Terriglobales bacterium, assembly GCA_035763305.1. Lineage (GTDB taxonomy): Bacteria > Acidobacteriota > Terriglobia > Terriglobales > Acidobacteriaceae > DASUBK01. The sequence continues at coordinate 2,473 of DASUBK010000045.1, forward strand.
CCACCGGGGGCGCACCGGCATCGACGTGGTGATTACCGGCCGCGCGGGCCATGCCAGCGCCCCGGACCTGGCGATCAACCCAC
>DASUBK010000046.1:0-3732 GCA_035763305.1 Terriglobales bacterium
AAGCTCTGAGGTTTGAGCCTTGAGCTTGGTTTTGGAAGGCGTGGAGATTTACCTCCATGCCTTTTGTGTTTTCGTACAACGACTTGGTATTCGACCCACGAACCAGCTCAGAGCTCAAGGCTCAAAGCTCAGAGTTTCCCCCCAGGCAGCAGAACAGCTTCCCCCCGCATCCCAACCAGCAGGAACGCAGACTTGTGCCCGCGCAACGACGGGCGCATCCAAGGCTCCCCATGCGAGATGTGAAGCTGCTGCTGGTTGCCGTGCTGCTGCTGTCGGTTGCGGCCTTTGCCCAATTGCCGAACACGCCCCAGGCGCCGCCCGCCAATCCGGATCAGACCTCCGCGCCGGGACAGCCTGCGGCTGCGTCGCCGGCCGTCGCGCCCGTAATCAAGGCGAATCCCAGCGTCACCCGCCCCCAGCCCGACGCACCGCCGCAGCAGAGCGCCGTTCCCTCTCCTGCTCTGCCGGCCAACCAGGTTGTGAGGCGCATCGCCATGATCGACATCGCCGGCGAGCCCGGTTTCAACGGCATCGCCTTCACCGGCGGCTTCCTGGTGATGTCGCATTCGGCCAACAACTCGGTGGACGTCTTCAACGTGCGCCAGCGCCGCCTGATCAAGCAGATCAAGGATATGGAGGGCGCCGCCGGAATCGCCGTCGACTCCAAGGGGGAGACGGTCTACGTCGCCAATTCCAACGGCGACAATATCGCCGCCATCTCGACCAAGGACTGGCAAGTGCTGCGCACCATCAAGCTGGAGCACTCCCCCAACGGCCTGCTGCTGCTGCCCGACCAGAACGTTTTGTACAGCGCCAGTTGGCGCGACCAGACCATCTCCCTCATCGACCTTTTGCAAGCAAAGGTAATCGGCACGGCGGAAGTCAACGGCAGCCCCGAGCACATGGCCTACGATCCCGGGCGGCGGGAACTCTATGCCACGCTCGAGGCGCAGAACCAAGTCGCGGTGCTCGATCCCTCGCTCAAGGTGCTGCGGCGCTTCAAGCTCGCCGCCTCCGAACCGACGGGCGTCGTCTTCGACGGCAAGTCCAACCGCCTCTACGTCGCCGTGCGCTACGCGGTGCTGGCGCTCGATCCGCAGAGCGGCAAGGAACTGGGCCGCATCGCCGCCCCCGCGGGCGTGGACTCGCTGGTGCTGAATCCGGCCGACGGCAGCCTGTACGCGGGCTCCGAGGGCGGGACGGTGCAGATGATCCGGGTCGGCGGCGGGCAATTCGCGGCCGAGCAGGAGATCGCCACCGACGTGCGCGGGCACGACGTCGCCATCGATCCCCAGACGCACATGATCTTCATGCCCGGCGGCCGCGAGGGCCGCGCCAAGCTGCTGCTGCTCAAGCGCGTGGATGCGGGCCCGCCGACGCTGACGGAGACTTCGGCAAAATGATTCGTGGCTTACCCAGCGATCGGAACTAACCACAGAGGACACAGAGGAATGGATTTTTTCTCCGTGTACCTCTGTGTCCTCTGTGGTTGAAAGGCGGCTTAGAACGAACCCAGAGGCTAAAGTTCCCCCGCTGCCGCCAGAACCTCCTCCACGACCGCCAGCACGTCCTCGTCCTTGCTGCGATGGTTCATGACGCAGGCGCGCAGCGCGAATCTCCCCTGAATCGTAGCGTTCGAGATGTACACCCGCCGCCGCGCGATGACCCGCTGCAAGATCGCCGCCTGCAAGTCGTCGCCGCCGCTCTTGTGGCGAAAGCACACGGCGCTGAGCGGAACTGGCCCCAGGCGCTCCAGCAGCGGCTCGTCATCAATCCGCTTCGCCAGCATTTGCGCCCGCCGCAGATCGTCCTGGATGGCGGCCCGGAAGGCGTTGAGCCCGTGATAGCGCAGCGACAGCCACAGCTTCAGCGCCCGGAAGCGCCGCGACAATTCCAGCGACTCCTCGAAAAACGCAAACGCCTCCAGCGGGTTCTGGTACAGCGAGCGCGCATAGTCGCCGCTATGAGCGAAGGCGGCGTGGGCCGCCGCCGCTTCGCGGAAGAGCAGGCAGCCGCAATCCACCGGCTGGTAGAGCCACTTGTGCGGATCCAGCGACAGCGAATCCGCCTGCTCGATGCCGGCGAACTTCTCCGGCGCGGCGATGGCCGCCAGCATGCCGAAGGCGCCATCCACGTGCAGCCACAATCCGTGCCGCCGCGCGATGGCGGCGATCTCCGGCAGGGGATCGATGGACCCGGTGTTCACGGTGCCTGCCGTCGCCACCACCGCGATCGCCTTCCGCCCCGCTTTTTTGTCCTGCTCGACGGCTTTCTCCAGTTCTGCCGGAATCATGCGGAACTGGTCGTCCACCGCGATCAGCCGCAGGTTCTCGCGCCCGAGTCCCAGCAGCGCCACCGCCTTGCCGATGGACATGTGAACTTCCTGCGACGCGTACATCACCGCCGGCTCCGCGCCGCGCTCGTTCGAAGGCAGCTTCGCCTCGCGCGCCATCGCCAGCGCCATCAGGTTTGCCGCCGAGCCGCCACCGCACAGGCTGCCCTGAAATCCGCGGCAGCCCACCGCTTCCGCCAGCCAACCGACCACGGTCCGCTCAATCGTCGCCGCCGCCGGCCCCGAGCGCCACGAGGTGACATTCTGGTTGAGCACGCTGGCCAGCAGGTCCGCCGCCGCCGCCACCGGCTCTCCCGAACCCATCACATAGGCGAAAAAGCGCGGGCTGTTCACGCGCGAGCCCTCGATCAAATCGCGCAGATCGTCGAACGCGCCCATGCCCTCGCCATCACTCGGCAACGGTCGCGCGAAGCGCTGTTGCAGAGCTTCGCCGGTCGCGCCCTCGGGGAAGCTGGGCATGCGGTCGAGGTTTTCCAGAAGGCTTACGCTTTCATCGGCGACTCGATCCACAATGCGGCGAAAGCGCGCGGGAGAGATTTCAAGAGGATTCATAGGAAAAGATCATTGTAGCGGGAGGTACTGGGTAATTGGGTAATTGGGTGATTGGGTGATTGGACCGGATCCTGAGAGTCCAGGCCAATCACCAAATCACCAAATCACCCACTGAGAATGACGATGAAATCAGTCCGCGTTTGATATACGTTGGCGTCCTTGCCGAACGATTCGCCAACCGGAACCAGCCGGGCCGAGGCGACGCCCCCTGCGAGCGACCTGCGCCGCTCCATGGGCCTGCCCCACGCCATCGCCATGGTGGTCGGCATCATTCTCGGCGCTTCCATCTTCGTTCAGCCCTCCGAAATCACTCGCCTCGTCCCCACCACCGGCGGATTATTGCTGGTGTGGCTCGCCGCCGGCCTGCTGACCTTCTGCGGCGCGCTGGTCTGCGCCGAACTGACCTCGATCTTCCCCCACACCGGCGGCGTCTACGTCTTCCTCAAGGAGGCCTACTCGCCGCCCATCGCATTTCTTTGGGGCTGGGCCATGTTCTGGAGCATGCACTCCGGCATCATCGCGGCCATCGCGGTGATCCTGGCGCGCTACGTCGGGTTCTTCATTCCTCTCAGCGAAGCCGGTGTGCGACTGGTCGCCATCGCCGCCATCCTCCTGCTCTCGGCGATCAACTACCTCGGCGTGAAGCCGGGCAGCGCGATGCAGGTCGCCCTCACCGCCGCCAAGTTAGGCGCCGTGGTGCTGATCGGCATTCTGCTCTTCTGGTACGGCGGCCCGGCCCATCGCCAACTGCCTCCGGAAGCCGTGCCCGTGCACGTGCCGCTGATCTCTTACGGGCTGGCCATCGCCGCCGGCCTCTTCGCCTTCGG
>DASUBK010000047.1:0-8645 GCA_035763305.1 Terriglobales bacterium
GCGGTGATCCGTGCTACCCCGGCGCGCACCGGGGTCTCCCACCTGCGGCGCAAGTACGGCCAGCCGCTGCAAATCCTGGTGGCGATTGCCGGCCTGGTGCTGGCCATCGCCTGCGCCAACATCGCCAACCTGCTGCTGGCGCGCGCCACCGTGCGGCAACGCGAGGTGTCGGTCCGCCTGGCCGTCGGCGCGACGCGCGGACGCCTGCTGCGGCAACTGCTCACCGAAAGTGTCCTGCTGTCGCTGCTGGGAGGCGTGGCCGGCGTGCTGCTGGCGTTTCTCGCCACCAGCGAGCTTTTGACCATGGTCTTTCCCGGCGCCGCCACCTTTGCCTTCGAGGTCACGCCCGACGTGCGCGTGCTGGGGTTCGCGGCCGGGGTATCGGTGCTTGCCGGCGTATTGTTTGGCATCGCACCGGCGTTGCGGGCTTCGCGCCTCGACTTGGTGACCGCCATGAAGAGCGGCTCGCGGACCGCGGGCGCCGATTCGCGCGGACGCTTTTCTGCCGGCAAGCTGCTGGTGGTGGCGCAGGTCGCGCTGTCGCTTCTGCTGGTAGTCGGCGCGGGATTGTTCGTGCGCAGCCTGGTCAAACTGGCGCACCAGGATTTCGGCTTTTCGCCGGAGCACGTGCTGCTGGTCAAGGTGGATCCGAGAATCGCGGGTTACAAGCCGGCGCAACTGGCCGGCCTCTACCAGCGCATCCAGCAGGCGGTGAACGCGCAGCCGGGCGTTCGTAGTTCGGCGCTGGCGCTGTACACGCCGTTGAGCGGCGACAACTGGGACGGCAACATCTCCATCGACAAGAACACGCCGGAAGAGAACAAGCACCTCGGCTCGGCCTGGGTGCGGGTCACGCCCGGTTATTTCGAAACCATGGGCATGCCCCTGCTGCTGGGACGCGGCTTCACCGAGCAGGACACCGCCGACGGTACGCACGCGGTGGTCGTCAACGAAACCTTCGCCCACGACTTCTACGGGAAGGAGAACCCCATCGGCCACCGCTTCGGGCGCTCGGAGGCGACCAAACAGCAGTGGGAGATTGTCGGGGTGGTGAAGTCCACTAAGCATACCGATCCTCGCGACGCCGGCGAAGACACCTACTTTCTGCCGGTGCAGCAACTGGCGGCCGGCGCTTCGCAAGATACCGGCGACCTGTACCTGCGCGATCTGGTGGTGCGTGCGTCGGGCAATCCCGCGACCATCGCCGAGGCGGTGCGGCAGGCATTGCGCGGGGTGGACGACAACATTCCCGTGACCCGCATCACCACCATGACCGACCAGATCGACGCCTCCTTCAACCAGGAACAGCTGATCGGCGTGCTCTCCGCCATTTTCGGCGGGCTGGCGCTGCTGCTGGCCTGCGTCGGCCTCTACGGATTGATGGCTTATGCCGTGGCGCGCCGCACCAACGAAATCGGATTGCGCATGGCGCTGGGAGCGAGCCGCGAAACCGTGCTGTGGATGGTGCTGCGCGAGAGCCTGGTGCTGGTGGCGATCGGCGTTGTCGTCGGCCTCCCTCTGGTGGTGGCGGGAGTGCGGGTGGTGAAGTCGCAGTTGTTCGGCATCGCGCCCTACGATCCGCTCGCCCTCATCAGCGCCTTGCTGGTCCTGGTTACCATCGCCGCGATGTCGGGCTTCATTCCGGCGCGCCGCGCGACCAGGGTGGAGCCGATGGTGGCGCTGCGGGACGAGTAAGGATCGTTGGTTGTTCGTTCTTAGTTGTTAGTTCTTCGTTCTTAGTTGTTGCCGACATTAGCGGCTTCTTGGCTCCTAAGGCAACAATCAACAGCGAGGAACGAAGAACAATCAACGAAGAACCAGGAACGAAGAACTAACAACCAACAACAACCGCCCGCTGCGATAATTCCACCATGACCTTGGGCGAGGCGCTGCGCGAGGCGGTGGGGCGGCTGGCGGAGAGCCGCGTCGGCTCGCCGCGCATGAACGCCGAGGTGCTGCTGATGTTCAGCCTCGGCTGCGATCGCGCTTATCTCTACGCCCATCCCGAGCGCGCGCTGAGTCAAGATGAACAGGCGCGCTACGACGAGGCTCTGGCCCAGCGGGCGCGCGGGGTTCCGGCGCAGTACATCACCGGCCACCAGGAATTCTGGGGTCTGGACTTCATCGTCAACCCCGCTGTCCTGATTCCGCGTCCCGAGACTGAGCACCTGGTGGAAGCGGTGCTCAGCCTGGCGCGGGGTGGCGCCGGTCGAGGTCGACCGCCCTCCAGCTTCCCATCCGTGATCCCCTTCCAGGTCGAGCATCGAACTTCCAAAACTGAAACTGAAGCTGAAACCATTCGCATCGTCGACGTCGGTAGCGGCTCCGGGTGCGTCGCTCTGGCCCTGGCTCACGAGTTGCCGAACGCCGAAATTCTGGCCGTCGACATTTCCGCGGAAGCCCTCGAGGTCGCTCGCGCCAACGCCGTCCGGCTGCAACTCGATCACCGGGTGCGCTTCGAGCAGCGCGATGTGCTGGACAAGGTTTCGAAAGTTTCGGAGGTTGCGAAGGTTCAAGGCGAAACGTCTGAAACCTCCGAAACATTTGATTTCGTAGTCTCCAACCCTCCCTACGTCGGCGCTTCGGAGGAAGACAAAGTTCAGCTGGAAGTGCGCAAATATGAGCCCCGCATGGCAGTTTTTGCCGGAGTTGAAGGTCTCGACATCATTCGCCGCCTCATCCCGCAGGCCTGCGATGCTCTTAGTCCCCGCGGGTGGCTGCTGATGGAGATTGGATTCTCCATGGAAGCGGCGGTACGCGCGTTGCTCGACGGCTGGTCCGAAGTGCACTCCTTTCCGGACCTGCAAGGCATTCCGCGCGTGGTGGCGGCGCGGAAGTAGTTGTTAGTTGTTGGCGCCTCGGCGCGCGAACTCCACCGGCTGACAACGAACCGCCAGCGACTAGCAACCACTGCGGAGTAAGTACTCGCCTTAGTTCTCTTCTCGACAACCTTTTCTGCATAGCAGTTTTTACGCGGAAGGCACCATATGTGACAGATGCGGTACGCATCGCGCCACAGGTGGAACTCTGGTGCCCTATGTCATTTTTCACAGCTCTGTAACACCGCGTTTTTCGCCTCTTGTGAGCCTGGTCAGAATGGAATCGTGCTTGCGAGGAGCAGCTTTGCCGAAGAGATCAGCCGAGCTTCGCCTCCTCGACCCAGCGCCGATTGGCAGTCCCGGAACCGCGCGCTTCGACGAAGAGTAAAAGCAAGGTGGCGAATGATTTGGGCGGCCGTTCCGGCAGGATGTGACAACGTGCAGTCCGCTTCGCTCATCGTAATCACAAGCGCCTGCACCTGCTATGGGGTCTGGGGTGTCGTTCATCCGAACTGCGGCGGAACGGCTCCGGCCCTTGAATTAACCGATTCGTAACGATGACTGGCCGCGGTTCGGCGTTCCCTGACGATCGCCGGCCGCTCTTTCTAGAGCCAGAGGGGCCCATGACACTTGGTTTGGTGAGTTCCATCGTTCCATTGTGGATGAGCGAGAACGGGCGCGACGCGCAGGCGCTGCCCGCCGTTGTCTGGCGCCATACCCGCCCCTCTTCGAACAGGAAACAAACCGTCGCTGCTGCGTCGAGGTGTGGGTCGTGGATTTGAACGCAATTGTCGTGGTGGAAGAGGGAACAGGAGACTCTCCGTGCGAGGCACTGAGCGGGAACGCGCCGGCGTTCTGCGAGGTGCTGGGGCGGCCGGTGTTGCACCGCATCCTGCAAGACCTGCGCCGCCAGGGCGTGGGCGCCATGCGCGTGATCAGCGAAAAGCCCGCGCCGCCGCTGCCGGTGCACTCCTCCTTTGACGCTTCCCAGATCCAGTTCACCACCGCGCCCCAGCCGTGGCGCGCCGCCGAAAGCGAGTGCGCCGACCTGATGCAGGCCAACCCCGACGCCGTGCTGGTGCTGCGCCTCGGACCTTACGTCGAGATCGACGTCGATGCTCTGCTGCAGCATCATTTCGACAATCCCTACCACGTGACCGGGACTAAGACCCCGGCCGGCGAGCGCCTGGATGTTTTCGTGGTCAGCGCCTCGCGCCGTAACGACGCCGTCTACATGTTCCGCCACCAGTTGCGCGAGTTCCGCAGCGAGTGCGGCACCTACGTGTTCCGCGGCTACTGGAACCCGCTGCGTACCGCCCGCGACCTGCGCGCTCTGGCCATCGACGCTCTGCTGCAGCGCAATCGCATTGTGCCCGACGGCCATGAAGTTCGTCCCGGCGTATGGCTCGGCGCCGGCGCCCGCATCGAGCGCGGCGCGCGCGTGCTGGCCCCCGTCTACCTGGGCGCCCGTTCGCGGGTGCGGCGCAACGCCGTCGTCACCCGTTGCAGCGTGCTCGAGCACCACGCCACCGTCGAATCGGGAAGCGTGGTGGAGAACTCGACCGTGCTGCCCTACGCGGCCATCGGCGCCGGTCTCGACATCGCGAACTCTGTGGTCGGCAACCGCCGCCTGGTGCACCTGGTACGCAACGTCGAGGTGGAGATCACCGACCCCAAGCTCCTGGATGCCGTGGCCCAGTCCTCCTCGTGGCGGACTCTGGGTCGCGCCGCCGCGCTGGCCGGATTCCTGCCGGCGCAATTCATCCGTGGCGTGCTGGCGAAGTCTCGCCGTCCGTCCGCGCAACTGCCCGCGGCGGTCAACACTCCGTCGCCGGCGCTGAAGACGCCCGCCGCCTTTCAGGCGCCGGCTGCCGCCGAGGCAGCGCGGTTTCCCTCCAAGTGGTCGTAAATACGTTGGAAGTAGAGGAGTCATGGAAAGCAATCGGCCCGTCGTAGTGAAACGTATTCCAGAGCGCCTGAATATGAAGCAGGCGCGTGCCTTCCTCGCCGAAGTCCAGCCCATGCTGCGCAGCGATCGCCCGCAGATGGTCTTCGACTGCTCGCAGGTCAAGCAGATGGACGCTGCCGGCGTGGAAATGCTGCTGCACTGCCTGGCCGAGGTCATGAAGCGCGATGGCGACCTCAAGCTGGCGGCGCTCTCGGCCCAGTCCGCGGTGGTGCTGGAGATGACCCGCACCGACCGCCTCTTCGAGATCTATGAAAGCTCCAGCGACGCGGTGTTGAGCTTCAGCCGCTTCCTTCCTGCCAACCTGAAGCAACCCCCGACAGTGCTGAGCATATCCAGCTACATGCCTGCCGCGGAGAAGCGGCCGGATTCGGAGTTTGCGGCCTGAGACATGTCCAAGCCTGTCACCATCGCGACATTTCCCCCGCGGTTTGGCTGGCGGGACGCTGTGGCCACCCTGAGGGCCCAGCCCACCCACTCGCGCCTGCTCGGCGGCAGCCTCATCATGCTGATGGGCACCGGCCTGGTCAGCGCGCTGAATCTCGGATTCAACGTGGCCGTCGCCCGCATGCTGGGGCCGGGCGCCTTCGGACAGGCCGCCGCGGCCGTGACCCTGCTGATGCTGGTCTCGGCCATCACCTTGTCCTTCCAGTTGGTGGGCGCCAAGTTCATCGCCAAGAACGAGTCTGCGGGCGCGCGCGCCGCCGTCTATTCCGCCCTGCTGCGCCGCGCATGGAAGGTCGGCCTGATTCTGGGAGCGGGCTTGGTCTTCGCCAGCGGCGCCATTGCCTCCTATCTCAACCTGCCTTCGGCCTCCATGGTCGTCCTGCTGGCCTTCGGCATCGCCTTTTACGTGCCGCTGGGCGCCAAGCGCGGCGGCCTGCAGGGCGTTTGTTCCTTCGGCCTGCTGAGCTGGAATTTCATCCTGGAAGCGGGAATGAAATTCGCGGTCGCGCTGTTGCTGGTGTCCAAAGGCTTCGGCATTAATGGCGCGGTGGCGGCCATTTCGGTGTCGGTGGTGCTGGCCTACTTCGTGCCCGCGGTGCCGAAGGAACTCCGCAGCGATCCCGAAGCCGGCACGCCGGCCTCCTTCCGCGAAGGCATCCAGGCCATCGTCTTCTTTGTCGGACAGGTGGTCATCAACAACATCGACATCCTGCTGGTGAAGCACTTCTTCCCCTCCGACATGGCGGGCCTGTACGCCGCGGTGGCCCTGGTCGGCCGGGTCGTGTACCTGGCCTCCTGGTCGGTAGTGAGCGCCATGTTCCCCATCTCGGCGGGCTCCAACCAGCGCGAGAACAACTTCACCATTCTGGTATTTCCTCTGCTGTTGGTTCTAGGCATCTCGTTGGGCGCCATCCTGCTGCTGGGTTTGTTCCCCGACACCATCCTGCAGTTCGTCTTCGGCTTCCGCGCCGTCGGCGGGCTCGACTCGCTGATGAGCCTCTACGCCGCCGCCACCGGCGCTTACGCCCTCAGCGTGGTGCTGATCGCCTTCGAGATGTCGCGCCGCATCGCCAATACCGGATGGCTGCAACTGCTGTTCAGCGGCCTGATTGTCGTGGGAATCTCTCTGTTTCACAACACCCTGCGCCAGGTCGTCGAGGTGCAGTTGGTGCTGATGGTGATTATGCTGGCCATTGTCTCCACACCCTTCTTTCGCCGCTTTCCGGCAACTTCCCTACAGGAGGCCGCATGAAACGAATCAGGCGCGCCACTGAAGCCGAAGTCATCGCGGAGTTCCTCAAGAACGAATTTTACGAGGAGGAGTTTCACCACGACCGGGATCGCTTCGAGCACCTGGTGATGGACGCTGACGTCACCGACGAGTACCAGAACGCGCTGCGCCGCGCGCTGCTCTTTCGCCGCCGCGGCCACATGTGGCGGGAGCTTCCTCCCGACACGCAGTGGTGGGAAATCCAGCTCGAAGCCCAGGACCTGGAGAAGGTCTTCGTCTTCCCGCGGGCCCACTGGCGCAAGCTCGCCGACGGCGACTTCCGCCTGCCCGTGGTGGTGGATCGCATCCGCGCTCGGCGCTTCCCCGGTAAGATCGCGGACTTCATCTCCAAGATCCAGTCGCTCAGCTATCACCTGCGCTTCGCCACCGGGTCCTCGTCGGTGATGCTGATCGGTATCGACGAGCACCAGCCGATGGTCATTATCGAGGGCAACCATCGCCTGACCGCGGCCCTGCTCAATTCCCCCGGCCTGCTGGAGAACCGGTTCCGCGTGTATTTCGGCGTCTCGCCGAAGATGACGCAGTCGTGCTGGTACCGCACCAACTTCCCCAACCTGGTGCGCTACGCCAAAAACCGCCTGCGCCATCTCTGGTACGACCGCGAAGCCGATATCCAACGCCTGCTGCCGATGCCGGAGCCCGATGTCGCCGCCGCCGAGATCTACGGCAAGGCCGTCACCGCCGGCAAGGCGATGCCCGAATCCAAGTAAGCAAGGAGTGTTCCCCATGGCTTCGAACAAATGGCTGATTCGCGGACTTTCGGTGCTGCTGGCTTTCGTGCTGTGCGGCGGCCCGGAGGTGGCGCAGGCGTGGCAGCAGCAGACCTCGCCCGGCAACACGCCCGTGCTGCAGCAGCCCGCCAACGACGCGCAGCAGCCGCCCGACGCGCCGGCGCCGCAGCCGCAGAAGCAGGAGCAGCAGAAAAAGAAAGACCAGGCGCCGCTGGGCGCGGCGGCCGCGCAAAAAGGGCCTACCGCCGGAGGCGCTGCCTCGCGTCCGGCCGGCAATGCCATCGCCCCGGCGCATCAGCGCCAGGTGCGCTCGCTGCTGATCAAGATCGGCGCGATCGCCGCCGCCGGAGCGGCCTTCGGCGCGGTTTACGCGCTGACTCGCGGGACCCCGAGCACGCCGCCCATGCACTGAGGTTTCGCAATTCCGAAACCTTGCAACTTTAAAACCTTGCAACCTATTCGGACCCTATGCCTCTACTGGTGACTTTCTCTGGCGTCGACGGTGCCGGCAAGAGTACGCAGATCGAAAACCTTCTCCACCTTGCCGCGTCCTACGGCTTGCGCGTGCGCCAACTCGCCTTCTGGGATGACGTGGTGGTGCTGAAGCCCTATCGCGAGGGCTTCGTCCACAAGGTGTTCAAGAGCGAGCAGGGAATCGGCGCGCCCGGCAAGCCGGTGAACCGCCGCGACAAGAACGTGCGCAAGTGGTACCTCACCGTGGCGCGGCACGCTTTGTACTTTCTCGACGCGCTCCATCTCCGCCGTGTGATCGCTCGCGCGCGCCGCGGCGGCGCCGACGTGTTGATCGTGGATCGTTACATCTACGATCAGCTCGCCAACCTGCCGCTGCAGCGCCGCTTCGCCCGCGCCTTCGTGCGCGCGGTGGCCCAACTGGTGCCGCAGCCGGACATCGCGTACATCCTCGATGCCGATCCGCAGGCCGCTCGCGAGCGCAAGCCGGAGTACCCGGTCGAGTTCCTGGAAGAATCGCGGCGCCGCTATCTCGGGCTGGCCGCGCTGCTGCAGACCACGACGGTGATCCCGCCGCTGCCGCTGGAAGATGCGAAATATGCGGTGGAAACCGTGTTTCGCGGCGCGCTCGCCGGGGCAGGAACAAACGTGCTGGAGGCCGGCCGACCCCGACCGGCGACCACGTAAGTCTCAACTCCATGCCGGACCTCGACCGGCCACGCAAATCTCCCGACCGGCCACGCAAATCTCAACGTCACGCTGGAGGCCGGTCGACCCCGACCGGCCACGCAAATCTCAACGTCACGGTGGCGACCGGTCGACCTCGACCGGCCACGCAAATCTCAACGTCACGCTGGAGGCCGGTCGACCCCGACCGGCCACGCAAATCTCACCGTCACGCTGGAGGCCGGTCGACCTCG
>DASUBK010000048.1:0-15048 GCA_035763305.1 Terriglobales bacterium
GACCACGAACCCCAGAATCTCCGGCGGCTTCGACAGGCGGGGGCGCCTGTCGCTACGTGAGTCGTCTTTCGACAGGCGTGATTCGTCCTCCGCCACCAGGGTGAAGGCGCCACGCATCGCCATGTAATGCGCCAGCTCGACCTTGGTGTAGGAGATGCCGGGTTCGAAGCACTCCTGGTCGATGCGCCACAGGCGGTCGAAGTCGGCGCGGCGGAAGTCGCGAATCAGCACAGAACATTGTAAATAGTCGGATGATCGGGTCATCGGGTGATCTAAATGGTGGCGACTCCGATGACCCGATGATGAGATGACCCGATTCCTACGCGGCTTTCGCCGGCGCCGGCGCCGGCTCCAGCATCACCTTGATCCAGCCCGGCTCGCGCTTGTCGAAATTCTTGTAGGCCTCGATCGCGCTGACCAGCGGGCCCGCCTGGGTGAGCACGCGCGTGGGTTGGATGGCGTTCATGCGCACCATCTCCACCAGGCGCGGGATGTAGGCGCGGTGATTGCAATTGCCCATGTGGATGCGCAGGTTCTTGTTCATCGCGTCCCCGATGGGGAAGTTCTTCACCGTGGGCGGATACACGCCGATGATGGAGAGTGTTCCCGCCTTGGCGATCGCCTGCATCGCCCAATCGAAAACGATGGACGGCGCATCGCCCGGCTCCCAGTTGCCGCCCGCGGGGTTCTGCCTGGGCGCGACCTCCTTCTGCTCGCCCTTGTGCTCTTTGGCGGACGACTTGGCCGGGCCGTGGTGCGGCGCGTTGGCGTCCACGCCCACCGCGTCAATTACGCGATCCACCCCGATGCCGCCGGTGAGCTGCTTCAGCACCTCGACCGGATCTTCCCGGTTGAAGTCGATGACCTCGGCGCCCTGCGCGCGCGCCATCTCCAGCCGCGAAGGAATGGTGTCGACCGCGAAGACGCGCCCGGCGTTCCTCAGCATGGCACTGGCGATGGCAAACTGCCCGACAGGCCCGCAGCCGAAGACTGCGACTGTGCGGCCGGGTTTGATGTCGGCCAGTTCGGCCGCCATGTAGCCGGTGGGAAAGATGTCGGAGATCAGGATGGCCTCGTCGTCGCGCACCTCGTCCGGCAGCTTGACCAGGTTGGTGGCGGCGAAGGGAACACGCACGAACTCCGCCTGCATGCCGTCGAATCCGCCGTCGTCCTGCGGGCTGCCGAAGAATGCGGTGGCGTTGGCCTTGGGATTGGCGTGGTCGCACTGGGCGTAGAAGCCGGCGCGGCAGTAGGAACAGTAGCCGCAGCCGATGGTCGAGCCGATGACCACCCGGTCGCCCTTTTTGAAGTTACGCACCTCTTTGCCGGCTTCCTCCACCACGCCTACGCCTTCGTGGCCGAGAATGCGTCCCGGCTTCATGCCGCTGAGCGTGCCGCGGATCATGTGCAGATCGGTGCCGCAAATGGCACTGGCAGTGAGGCGAACAATGGCGTCGCCGGAATCCTTCAGCTTGGGCTCGCCTACGTTGTCGAGACGAATATCGCCGATACCGTGGAACACGACTGCTTTCATCGATCCTCCTTGAAACGCGGCGATCGGCCGTCGGCTATCGGCTGTCGGTTTTCTCCGCCCGATTGCCGACAGCCGAAAGCCGACAGCCACTAGGCCGCTTTCAGGCTTCTCCCCTTCCCTTCCTTGAACATCGCGATCATCTCGCGGTTGAACGCAGGGATGTCGGAGGGCTGGCGGCTGGTGACCAGGTTGCGATCGCGGATGACCTCGCGGTCCTCCCACTTGGCGCCAGCATTGCGCAGGTCGTCCTGGATGGTGTGATAGCTGGTGAGATTCCGGCCCTTGGCGATTCCCGCCGATACCAGCAGCCACGGCGCATGGCAGATCACCGCCATCGGCTTGCCCGCTTCGTTCATGCGGCGGACGAACTGCTGCGCCTTCTCGTTCACGCGCAGCGCGTCGGCGTTGAGCGCGCCGCCGGGCAGCAACACGGCGTCGAATTCATCGGGTGAGGCGCGATCGAGCGGGATGTCCACCTTGAATTCGTCTTTCTTTTCGTCGTGCTCGACTCCGGTCACAGAGGTGCGCGGAGAAACAATGCGGGTGATGGCGCCGGCATTGTCCAGCGCCTTCTTGGGTTCGGTGAGTTCCACCTGTTCGAAGTCGGTATCTACAAGAATAGCGACGCGAATGCCGTCGAGATCGCGTTCCGGCATGGAGGCTCCTTTCCTGCGCTGCAGCGCCGGGTGTGAGTTGGTTAGCGGATGAATGCTGGGTTGGATGCGGCCGCGGTAACAACCGTGGCCATAGATAGGGAGAAGCCGAACCGGTTCACGCGCAGGACACGAAGGTTCCACGAAGGCGCGCGGTCGGATGCGCTACTCGCGCAGGCGGGCTACCAGGGCTGCGGCTGCGGGCTGGCCGGCGCGCAGGTAGGCTTCGCTCAGGTGACGGCGGATTTCCTGCACGACTTGCGGAGCTGTCGCTGACTTGTGCAGAGAAGCCAAGCGGCGCGCGGTTTCCAGCGCCTTAATCGCCTGCGAGTACTCGCGCCGGCTGAGGTGCACCACGCCCACCGTGTCCAGCACGGCGGGATTGTCGGGCGCCTGCTGGCGCGCAGTCTCCGCCAGGGTCATAGCGCGGTCGAGTTGCTGGCCGTGCGTGGCATAGAGCCACGCCAGGTTGTTGGCGGCCACTCCGGAGTGATCGCCCTGGCGCACCGCGTCCTCGTAATTTTGGATGGCGGAAGAGACGTTGTGCTGGTCTTCGGCGCGGATCGCGGCCAGCAGCGGCGCCGATTTCGCTCCGCCGCGCGCCGCCGAATCAGCTGCGGCGGATAGCTGGCCGGTGGCGGCGAAGGTTTGTGCCAGCGCGGCGGCGGCGGTCTCGCGCTGAGGATCGATTTCGAGGGCGCGGCTGAGGCAGCGCTTGGCGTCGCTAAACCAGCCACGCTGCTGGTACAGGCGGCCGGCAATCTCCATCAGTGTCGCCGACGGTGGCTCGGCCAGCGCGACTCTCTCCATGCGCGCCAGCATGGGGCGGGTAATGGCTCCCTGCTGGTAGACGCGCGTCAAATCCTCGACCGCCTGCTCCGAGCGCGGCTCCAGCAGCACCGCCTGTTCAAACTCGATCAGCGCCCCTGCCAGCTTGCCCTGCTGCAACTCGATTTCCCCCAGCACCAGGTGCGGCTCGGGCGAGCTGCCGCCAATAGCCAGCGCGCGCCGCGCGATCAGGCCCGCCGATTGCAGACGGCCCTGCTCCAGCAGCACGCGCGCGAAGACGTCGAGAGCGCCCAGGTTCGCAGGCTCATCGCGCACCACGGCCACGATGTAATCCTCGGCGCCTTTCAAATCGGCGACGCGCAGCGAGTAGTGCGCCAGCGCCAGCCGCGCCGGGGTGAAATGCGGATTGTTCTCCAGCGCCGTGACCCATTCGGTGCGGGCGCCCGCGGGATCGCCGGCGCGGTAACGCGCCTCGCCGAGAACGTAATGCGCCGCCGGCGATTCCGGTGCCGTGCTCAAGGCCTTCTCCGCGGCGGCCTGCGCGCCCGGCACATCGGACGCCGCCAGCGCGATTTCCGCCTGGAGTACGGCGGTGGTCGCGCCGTCCAGATCTTTCTGATAGCGCTCCACCTCGGCCTGGGCACGGCGTACGATCGTCTGCCGATCCTGCCCGGTCTTCTGCCCTGCCATCTCCAGGTCGGCCTCGATCAGGCGCGTGACCAGGCGGGCCTGCTCGGCCTTGATCTCGTGGGAGATCTGCCGGTCGTGCGCCTTGGCCGGCTGCAACGACGAAAGCTGCCCCAGGCGGGCGGCGTAGCCCTGCTGTGCGTCCTGGGTGCGGCCGGAAATCATTTCGAAGTCGGCGAGCGAAGTAGGCAGCGTGGATCTTTGCGCGTCGATGTGGCGCAACACCTGCTCCGCCTCGGGAACGCGTGCGGTGCGCTCCAGGTACTGCGCCAGGCGAAGATTGGTTTCCGGAGTATCTTCCGCCTGCACCGCGCGGCGGTAGGCGACTTCGGCGCCGCCGGTGTTCCCCGCCTCCTCTTCCAGGCGGCCCAGGGCGAGCAGCGGCAAAGAACTATGCGGCTGCGCCTGCGCGGAAGCGCGCAGCACCTGGCGGGCGGCGTCCACCTTATTCTCACGATTCAGCAGGTCGGCCAGCGCCACCGCCACCTGCACGCGCTTGGGATCGTTGTTGAGCACGCGGCGATAGGCGTTCTCCGCCAGGTCATTCTGCCCGCTGGCGGCCCACACTCCGGCCAGCAGGGCGAGAGCATCGTTGCTGCCGGCGGCGTTGTGCAGCACGATCTGCGCCTGCTCCCGCGCGCGGTCGATCGCACCGGCGCCGAGGAACAATTCTCCCAGTCTCAAATGCGCCAGCAGGTTGCCGGCGTCGAGCTCCGAGGCTTTCTGGTAGGCGCTGAAGGCTTCCGAGTAGCGTTCCTGCTGGAAGTAACACTCGCCCATCTCCAGCAGCACCGCGGCCGCGGTGCGCGACTGGGACACGGGAATATTGGGCAGTACGGAATTGTAGAGCGCCAGCGCTCCCTTGTAGTCTCCACGCTTCTGCAGATCATGCGCCTGCAGCAGTTGCCGATTCATGGAGGAGCACGCGATCAGCGCGGCCGTGAGTATAACTGCGGCGAAGGGCCCGATGATTTTACGGAACATGTGTCCCCAGGGACGCCCAGGTTTCCCGGCGTTCCCGGGACGTATAAGAGGAGATGAGACTTCGGTTAAGAAGGATTGCCGAGTTCCGAGTGCCGAATGTTCAGGCGGCTGGGCTCAGCTCCCGTCTAAGGAAGAAATACCACCGAAGCACGGAGGCACCGAGGCTCACCGAGAACTTCTTCCCCGCCGCGACTCGGTGCCTCGGTGGTGGAAGTTGTCAATCGGCAATTATGCGATGTTGACCAGCTCCGCTCGTTTCAGCTGTCCGCACGCCGCGTAAATATCCCGGCCACGCGGCCGGCGAATAAAGGCCGGTATGCCCGCGCGCATCAGCACCTGCTGGAACGCGTGCACGCGCTCCTCCGGGGGAGTGCCGAAGGGAATCTCCGGGCCGGGATTCAGGGCGATGAGATTGACCTTGGCGCGTAGTCCGCGCAGCAACTCCACCGCCTCGCGCGCGTTCTGCACTGAATCATTCATGCCATCCAGCAGGACGTATTCGAAGGTGAGGCGCTCGCGCGGGCGCAGCGGGAACTCGCGCGCGGCGGCGATCAGCTGGTCCAGGTGCCATTTGCGGGTGAGCGGCATCAACTCCTGGCGCGCGGCGTCGTTGGAAGCGTTCAGCGAAATGGCCAGCTTGGGCCGCACCGGCTCGCGGCCGAAGTCGTAGATGCGCGGCACGATTCCCGCGGTGGAGACCGTCATGCGCGATTCGGCAATGCCCACGGCTTGCACCAGCAACCGGACGGCGTCCATGAAGTTGTCGTAGTTGAGGAAGGGCTCGCCCTGCCCCATGAAGACCAGATTGATGCGCTCGGCGCCGGTAGTGACCTGGTGATCGTTGAGCACGACGGCGACCTGGCCAACGATCTCGCCCGCGGTAAGGTTCCGCTGCAATCCGAGCAGCGCGGTCATGCAGAACTGGCAGTTGACGGCGCAGCCCGCCTGGCTGGAGAGACAGATGGTGGCGCGATTCCAGGAACGACGATCCTCTTCCTCGCCGGCTTCGGTGCCGTCTCCGGCCTCACCGCCGTCGCCCTCCGGCATCCACACCGCCTCGACACTCTGCCCGTCCGCAAAGCCGATGAGGTAGCGCACGGTGCCGTCCTGGGAGACGTAGCGGCGCTGGATCTCCGGCTCACCGACCTCGTAGCCCTCCTGCCGCAGCCATTCCCGAAACGGCTTGGGCAGAGTGGTAATTTCCTCCAGAGAGGTAACTCGCTGCTGGTAAAGAGCCTCCAACAGCTGCCGCCCGCGATAGGAGGGCTGCCCCGCCGCCTCCGCCAAGCTCGTAAGCTGCTGAGCGCTAAGGCCTAAAAGTCCGCATTGTTTACCGGCAGGCATGCATCCAAATAGCTGTCGCATATGATTGTAGTGGGTTGTCGGCAGGACGGCCGCCCGAGGCCTCAGCGCTACCGTTTTTTGTACCGCCCAACATCGATTTAGCGTTCGACGCGCCGCTGGGGCCGGTGTGTCACAATTCCCGGGGAGAGCCGCTCACCATGAATGCCACCAGAGAAGTGTTGATCGACGCGGAGCGCAACGTCCGCCGCGAGGTGCTGCCCAACGGGCTGATCGTGGTGACGGAGCAGATGCCGCATATCCGCTCGATCTCCATCGGTATCTGGATCCGCACCGGCTCCCGCCACGAAGACCCGGAACTCAACGGCATCTCGCATTTCGTCGAGCACATGGTGTTTAAGGGCACCACCAGCCGCTCGGCCGAGGACATTGCCCGGCAAATCGACAGCATCGGCGGCAACATGGACGCTTTCACCGCCAAGGAATGTATTTCCTTCGACGTGAAGGTGCTGGACGAGCACCTGCCCACCGCCTTCGACATTCTCAGCGACCTGGTCCTCAACCCCGTCTTCGACGCCAAGGACATTGCCCGCGAGCGCGGCGTCATTATGGAAGAAATCAAGATGGACGAGGACAATCCCGACTACCTCGTGCACGAGATCTTCACCCAGAATTTCTGGAAGGACCATCCGCTGGGCAAGCCGATCCTGGGCACCAAGGAAACGGTGCGGCGCTTCGAGCAGCCGCTGCTGCGCGACTATTACAGCCGCTTCTTCATTCCCAACAACATGATCATTTCCGCCGCCGGGAACGTGACCCACGAGCGTTTCGTGCAACTGGTGGCCGAGCGATTCTCCGCCGGTAAGCCGGGCAAGAATGGCTTTCACCAGGTGCCGCCCAAGGTCTCGCCGCGCATCGTTATGCGCAACAAGAAGGCGCTGGAGCAGGTGCAAATCTGCGTCGGCGTGCCCTCGCATCCCATCTCGCACGAACGCCGGTACTCGTCCTACGTGCTGAGCACCTTGCTGGGCGGCGGCATGAGTTCGCGCCTGTTCCAGAACATCCGCGAACGCCAGGGGCTGTGCTACGCCATCTACAGCGAGCTGAGCCCCTTCCGCGACACCGGCTGCCTGTCGGTGTACGCGGGCACCTCGCGCGAGTCGGCGCCCAAGGTGGTGCAGTCCATCGTGAAGGAATTCCACAATTTGAAGGTGGAAGCCGTCACCGACGAAGAGATGAAGCGCGCCAAGGCGCAGTTAAAGGGCAGCCTGATGCTGAGCCTGGAATCCTCCACCGCCCGCATGTCCAACCTGGCGCGGCAGGAGATGTACTTCGACCGCTTCCTCAGCATGGACGAGATCATCGACCGCATCGAGGCCGTAACCGCGCCGGAACTGGTGCAACTGGCCAACGAATTCTTCAATCCGGAGCAGATCGCGGTGACGGTGTTGGGAAACCTCAATGGGCTGAAGATCGCGCGCGACCAGTTGACCTGCTAAGCGCAGTAGCCAGTAGCCAGTCGCCAGTAGCCAGTCGCCAGTCGCCAGTAGCCAGCAGCCGGCCTCCAGCAGCCGGCACTCAGCAACACCTTTATTGATCTCATTCGCCACCCTGATATTTCGGGATGGCCGCACCGGTGTCAACCCTGGCCGGCGGTCTACTAAGAAGATACCCAGCTCTGCATCCCAGGTCTGGTTCCTGACGACTGGCGACCGGCGACTGGCTACTGGCGACTGGCTACTGGCTACTGGCGACTGGCTACTGGCTACTTCCCCGCTTTGGTGACACTTTGCGGTGGTTCAGTTTGACATTTTGTGTCACTCTGGCCTGGAGGGGCACCCTCCAGGGGCGGCTGTGCCGGCGAGGGCCGCCCGGCAGTCATACGTAAGCGACTGTTGCGTAAGTATTTAGCCTTGGTTACTGAGATGTGCAATGTTCCCGGCCCGCTTGGCCCCTCACCTGCAATCTATCTCGGCAACCTCGGTACTTGAATAAATTTGAGACAGGAGTGGACATGCGCAAACAGAAGGGCTTTTCGCTTATCGAGTTGCTGATCGTGGTCGCGATCATTCTGATCATCGCGGCTATCGCGATCCCCAACCTGCTGCGCTCCCGCATCGCTGCTAACGAAGCGTCCGCGGTGGGCTCGGTCCGTACCATCAACACAGCCGAAGTGACTTATGCTTCGACCTATCCCGACATCGGCTTTGCCGGCTTGGCTTCGCTGGGTGGCGCGGGTGGAACTTCGGGCGGCGCGGGCTTGCTGGACAGCGTTCTGGCCGCCGGCATCAAGAGCGGCTACAGCTTTACCGTGTCCGTGGCTACCGGCACCCCGTCGGTCCAGTATTCGGTGGAAGCCGAGCCGCAGTCGCCCCAGACCGGCCAGCGTCGCTTCTATAGCGACCAGTCGGGCGTGATCCGCTACAACACGTCCGCCACGGCCACTGCCAGCGACAACCCGCTGCAGTAACGTTAAGTTTGGCGAAGTACCTGGGGGAGGGTACGAGCCAGGGGCAGGAGCGGAAGCTCCTGCCCTCACTTTTTGTTCGCGAACTCGGTTCCGATTGGGCCTGCTGCACGCAACCTGGAAGGGGTGGCCCGACGCAGCAAACGGGCCATCGCGGCGATGCTGAGGAATCTCTGCAGTCCTGAGGCCGCTGGAATTTTGTCTATATAATCGCAGCACTTACTTCCTATACTTCCGACCGATGGCCGCCATTGAAACGGTAGCGCTGGAAAAGACCTATGGCGTAGGTTTCTGGCGCAAAAAATCGAGGTGCGCGCTGCGGCCGCTGACCCTCAGCGTGCCCGAGGGCGAGGTGTTCGGCTATCTCGGCCCCAATGGCGCGGGCAAGACCACCACCTTGAAATTGCTGATGGGCTTGGTGTTCCCCACCGGCGGCACCGCCCGAATCCTGGGCCTGGATGTGCAGGATCCCCGCCTCAAGGCGCAGATCGGCTTTCTTCCCGAGCAGCCCTACTTCTACGATTACCTCACGGCGAGTGAACTGCTGAACTACTACGCCGCGCTGTCGGCAGTGCCGGCGCGCGAGCGCTCCCGGCGTGTGGCCGCCGTGCTCGATCGCGTGGGCCTGACCGGCGCCGGCGGCGTGCAGTTGCGCAAGTATTCCAAAGGCATGTTGCAGCGGGCCGGCATCGCGCAAGCCATCATTCACGATCCCAAGCTGGTGTTTCTCGACGAGCCGATGTCGGGACTCGACCCGGTCGGGCGGCGCGAGGTGCGCGACCTGATCGAGTCGCTGAAGCACGAGGGCAAGACGGTTTTCTTTTCCACCCACATCCTCTCCGACGCGGAAGCGCTGTGCGATCGCGTGGCCGTGCTCAATCATGGCGAACTGCGCGGCGTCGGCGTGGTCGCCGATCTCACGTCGCATATCAAAGGCCAGGTAGAGGTGATCTGGCAAGGCGCTGCGGCGCTGGGCGCCATGGCGGCCCTGGGATGCGAGTGCCACGCGACCGGCGACACGGTTCGTGCCGTGATTTCGGAGCACCAGTTGGACGCCGCCATCGACGCCATCCGGCGCGCGCGCGTGCGCCTGGTGTCGGTGACGCCGGTGCGCGCTTCGCTGGAGGAGTACTTCATCGAGCGCCTGAGTTCGACCACGGCGGAGGTGGCGCGATGAGCAGCGCAGCGGCCCCGGCGGTCACGGCAGCCTCGGCATCCCCGGCGCGCATCGGCTACATCGCCTTCAACACCTTTCGCGAAGCCGTGCGCGACCGCGTGCTCTACAACCTGATCGCCTTCGCCCTACTGCTGGTCGGCGCCGCCCTGCTGTTCGGGCAGATTTCCATCGGCATCGAGCGCATCGTGGTCGTCAATCTCGGGCTCACCGCGGTTTCCCTCTTCGGCACCGTCATCGCCATTCTGATCGGCATCGGCCTGGTATCGAAGGAAATCGACAAGCGCACGCTGTACACCGTCCTGGCCCGGCCGGTGCGCCGCTGGGAATTCATCGCGGGGAAGTTTTTCGGCCTGGTGGGCACTCTGGTGGTGAACACGTTGTTCATGGCGGTGGGGTTCTTCGCCGCGCTGCTTTACCAGACGCACCACTTCGAGCACGCCGACCTGTACCTGCTGGCGGCGCTGTACTTCATCGTGCTGCAGTTCATCGTCGTCACCGCGGTGGCGCTGCTGTTCTCCAGTTTCTCCACCCCGCTGGAGTCGGCGGTCTTCACCTTCGTTCTGTTCCTGATCGGCACCTTTGCCGAGGACCTGCGCGCCTTCGCCGCCATGGCGCACGGAGTTTCCCACTGGGTGACGACCGGGCTGGCGTACCTGATTCCGAATTTCGCGGCCTTGAACGTGATTTCGTCGGTCGCGCATGACCAACCGGTGGCCGGCACGCTGATCGCCTACAACACCGCTTACGCGCTGCTCTACGCCGCAGCCGCGGTGTCTGGGGCGATCCTGATTTTTGAGTACCGCAACCTGAAATGACTCGCTCCGGCCACCACCGCTCATGAGCACAGCCGCCACCTCGATCGCGAAGGCGCCGCCTGCCGATCCTTCCGACCAGCGAGACCGCGCCCTGGTCATTGCGGCCGTTGCGGTAGCTCTGCTGGCCCGCGTGGTGGCCATGTTTGTGCTCGGCGCCTGGCATCTGAACCTGGCCGACAAGTATGGGAACTTCACCTTCGGCTACGAGGCCGGCAGCGTCGCCTACTCGCTGGTCAGCGGCCATGGATTCGGGTCGCCCTTCCTGGAACACCTCACCGGCCCCACGGCGTGGCTTGCCCCCGTCTATCCAACGCTGCTGGCGGGTATCTTCCTGGTGTTCGGGGCCTTCACGCCCGCCGCCGCCATTGCTGCCTTCACCATGAACTCGGTGTTCTCGGCGCTGATCTGCTTTCCGATCTGCTACGCCGGCAAACGCACCATGGGTCGCGGCGTGGCCCTGTGGGCAGTGTGGATTTGGGCCCTGTGCCCCTTGTTCTGGCGCTGGGCGATCACCTGGATCTGGGAGATGGACCTCTCGGCGCTGCTCTTTGCCTGCGCTTTCTGCTTTGCCCTGAGACTCCGCGCGGGAGCGGAGCGCAAGCACTGGATCGCCTTCGGCGCGTTTTGGGGACTGTGTGCGCTGTCGAATCCCAGCCTGTTGACCTTCTCGATGATTTCCGCGCTGTGGGCGGCCTGGCCGCAGTTACGCTCGCTGCGCGGATGGCTGCGCACGGCGGTTCTGGCCGGGATCGTTGCGCTGGTGACGATCTCTCCCTGGCTGGTGCGCAACCGCATGGCCCTGGGCCATTGGTCCTTCATTCGAGACGATTTCGGCTTTGAACTGAGCCTCGGCAACTATCACGGCAGCAACGCGCGAGCCTGGAGCGGGATGTTCCCGGCGGAAAACCCGCGCATCATGCGCCAATACATCAGCCAGGGGGAGGCCAGCTTCGTCGCGCGTCACGGCGCCCTGGCGCGACAATTCATTCGCCAGTACCCGCGGGAATTTGGCCAACTGTGCCTGCAGCGCGTCCTGCTGTTCTGGAATGGCTACGTGACGCTCAATACCGACGTCAACATCCCGTGGTGGCGGCCGTGGATGTTCTGGCAGCTTTCAGCGCTGGCACTGCTCGGAGCCGTGTTCGCCCTCAGCCGCCGCGTGCCGGCTGCGTGGATGTATGCGCTGGCCATCTTCGTGTATCCGATCCCGTACTACCTGACCTATCCGCAGCTGCGGTATCGTCACCCCATTGAACCGCTGATGCTGCTGCTGGGCGTCTACCTTCTCCAGCAGCTGTGGTTCGAATTGCGCCCGCGGCGCACTCCGAGGAGCACCGGCTGAAGTACCGGCACGCCATCACCGCCGTCGCGACCGCCATGGTGGTCGTGTGCCTGGCATCGTCGATTGTGCTACTGCGCCGCATCGACGCCGTGCGCGGCAACGCCACCCTGCAAGAGGTGCTGTATATTCCCTCGCCCCGGATCTTGAAGCGGCTCAGCATGGGCTACGACGGACTGCTGGCGGACATCTACTGGACGCGCGTGGTGCAGTATTTCGGCGGCAAGCACCTCGAACGCAGCACCGAGTACCAACTGCTGGCGCCGCTGCTGGAAATCACCACCACGCTGGATCCGCACCTCATCGTCGCCTACCAATTCGGCTCCACGTTCCTGGCGCAGAAGCCGCCCGAAGGGGCCGGCGAGCCTGACCAGGCCATCGCGCTGGTGCAACAAGGCATCCGGCAGAACCCGCAGGAGTGGCGGCTCTTCTACGATCTTGGCTTTCTGCAATACTCCGAAAAGCGCGACTACCTGGCGGCGGCGCGCGCCTTCGCCGCCGGATCGCAGGTGCCGGGAGCCCATCCGTCCATGCGGATCCTGGCGGCGGCGATGGCGCAGCACGGCGGCGACGAAGCCACGGCGCGGCTGATCTGGGCCACAACTTACGAAACTGCCACCGACCAGATGATTCGCGGCAACGCGTTGAAGCACCTGCGAGCGCTGCGCGTGGACGACGACATCCAGCACCTGCAGCCGATCCTCGAGGAATACGGCCGGCGCCACGGCCATCCGCCCGCCTCCTGGCTGGACCTGGTGCGGGAGCGGCTGCTCGGCGGCATTCCCGTCGACCCGCTCGGACACCCTTACAAGCTTCTGCCCGGCGGCCGCATCGAGGTGGAGAATCCCGAGGATTTCCCCTTCATCCGCTTCGGGCTGCCGGCGGGCGAGAAACCTTCGCTGTTCGGCATGCCGGGAGCGCGCGAGGCCAAGGAACCCCAACCGCAATCATGAGCATCGCCTCCGCACCGCAGCAGCAGCAATCCTCCGAGGCTTTTAGCGGCCCCGACGATCGCAAGCTCATCCTGCTGGCCATCGCGCTGGCGTTCGCCGCGCGCATCGCGGCCATGTTCCTGCTGCGCACCTGGGACTTCACCGGCATTTATGGCCCCGACAAGGCGAGGTATGCCTTCGGCAACGAGAGCGGCAGCATCGCGTATTCGCTGGCCGCCGGACATGGCTTCAGCTCGCCGTTCCTGGACCGCATCACCGTCCCCAGCGCCTGGATCGCGCCCATCTATCCGGCGCTGGTGGCGGGAATCTTCAAAATCTTCGGCGCATTCACACCCGCGGCGGCCATCGCATCGTTCGCGATGAACTCCGCTTTCTCCGCTCTGACCTGCATTCCGCTGTACTGCGCCGGCCGGCGGACCGTCGGACGGCGCGTCGCCCTGTGGTCGATGTTCTTGTGGGCGCTGTGTCCCTTGTTCTGGCGTTGGGCCGTCACCTGGGTTTGGGACATGTGCCTGTCGGCGCTGCTGTTCACCTGCGCCTTCTGGTTTGCCTTGCGCCTGCGCGAGGGCGCCGGCAAACGCGAGTGGGCGGCCTTCGGCGCGTTGTGGGGAGTGTGCGCGCTGGTTAATCCCGGCATGCTGATCTTTTCCGTAGTGTCGGCGCTGTGGGCGGCGTGGCCGCAACTACGCTCACCCCGCGGCTGGTTGCGGACCGCCATCCTCTCCGGTGTCGTGGCGGTGGCCGTGATCTCGCCCTGGCTGGTGCGCAACCGTATAGCGCTGGGGCACTGGGTCTTTGTTCGCGACAACTTCCCCTTCGAGTTCAGCCTGGGTAATTTTCATAACAGCAACGGCATGGGATGGGCGGGAATGCATCCCGCCGTCAATCCGCACTTGATGGCCGAGTACATTCAAAAGGGCGAGGTCGAATTCATCCGCCATCACGGCGCCCTGGCCATGCAGTTCGTCCGCGAATATCCGGGCGAGTTCCTGCGCCTGTGCGCGCATCGCTTCATCGCCTTCTGGGACGGCGAGTACATCCTGTACAGCGTTCAGGCGCTGGAATGGTGGAGCCCCTGGGTGCACGGGCTCTTGTCGCTGCTGACCCTGGTGGGTGCGGTGTTCGCCCTCAGCCGCCGCGTAACTGCCGCGTGGATGTACACGCTGGGAATCCTGCTCTACCCCCTTCCCTATTACCTGACCTATCCGCAAACCCGCTATCGCCACGAAGTCGAGCCCCTCATGCTGCTGCTGAGCGTGTACCTTTTCCAGCAGCTGTGGCGGGAATTCCGCCGCGCGCGGGCGTCTCAATCCTGAGCCGCCGGGCGTACCATGGGGAAGGCACCCCGGCCCGGCCCTGCCCAGGCATCGAAATTCGTAGTGAGGCGGTGAGGAGTGATGTTCCGCGACCGTAGCGAAGCCGGCCACGAGCTGGCGCGGCATCTCGCCCATTACGCCGGGTGCCCCGACGTCATTGTCCTGGCGTTGCCGCGCGGCGGCGCGCCGGTGGCGTTCGCGCTAGCGGCGGACCTGCGCGTTCCCATGGATTTATTTCTTGTCCGCAAGCTGGGCGTCCCCTGGCAGCCGGAACTGGCCATGGGAGCGGTGGCAAGTGGCGGCGTGCGCGTGATTGCCCGCGACGTGGTACGCACCTGCGGGATCACGGAAGAGCAGATCGAGCGCGCCTCGGCGGAGCAGAACGCAGTGCTGCAGCAGAACGAGCGCATCCTGCGCAACGGCCGGCCAGCGCCGAATCTGAACGCGCGCATCGCCATCCTGGTGGATGACGGGCTGGCCACCGGCTCCACCATGCGCGCGGCCATCGCGGCGGTGCGGGCGCAGCAGCCGCAGCGGATCGTGGTGGCCGTGCCGGTCGGCGCCGAGTCCACCTGCACCCAACTGCGCCAGGAAGTCGACGAGATGGTGTGCGCGTCCACGCCGGAGCCGTTCTGGGCCGTGGGACAGTGGTACGCCGATTTTTCTCCCGTCAGCGATCAGGAAGTTCGCGAGCTGCTGGCGCGCTCGGACCAGGCTACGCGCAGCGTCGCGTGAACGGCAGGGACACGATGCAGGACAAAGAGACCGACCACCAGGAGATATCCATCTCTGCCGAACAGATCAGGCTTGAGGGAGACCTCTTAATTCCCGCAAATCCGCGCGGCATCGTGCTCTTCGCCCACGGCAGCGGGAGCAGCCGCCTGAGCCCGCGCAATCGTCACGTCGCCCGCGTGCTGCAGCAGGCGGGATTGGCGACGCTGCTGCTGGACCTGCTCACCGAACGTGAAGAGCGGATCGACGATCGCAGCGGCGAGTTGCGCTTCGATATTGAATTTCTCGCCGGGCGGCTGC
>DASUBK010000049.1:0-7820 GCA_035763305.1 Terriglobales bacterium
CTGCGCTCTTCCGCTTTGGGGTGATTTGGTGATTGGGTAATGGTGTCGGTCCGCGAAGTTCTCACGGGGCCCTACTGGCTCGTTGAGACAGGCCAATCACCAATTCACCGAATCACCCGATTGGCGAGCTGGTCCAATGCCCCATGCATAAGAATCGCCCCGGGTTGGCGTCCCGGGGCGGGCACACTGAACGGCGAATTCTGCTACTTCTTCCGCCTGCGCAGCAGACCTGCAACACACCCGAATCCGCAGCCCAGCAGGGCCAGGCCGGCCGGTTCCGGGACGGGTTGAACTTCCACGTGTGATGTCAACACTTCTCCGGAGGAAACCGCGCCGCTGTTTTGCTGCTCGGGATTTCCGAAGGTGTACCCGGTTCCCGCAGCTCCCAGGGCGATGTCAGAGGGCGAAGGCCCGCTGCCTCGGGAAAAGGTGAGATCAAAGTGGACGAGGGCTCCTGCCGGATACAGCGAGGTGAACAGTGCGCTGCCGCTGGAGGCGTTAATCAGAAATGTGCCGTTGAAGGTGAAGGTGGGAGAAGAACTTCCATCAGTCATGGAAGTCAGGAAGAGAAACGAGTTCAAAGAATTGCCGTCGTTGGCGGTAAACGTGAACGGCATGTAGTCGCCCTGCGTATTGATGTCCCACGAACCCGAGGGGTTCATGGTTGCAATCATCGGAATCACGCTGGGCGCGATGCTAAAGGTCCCCAGCGACTGGGCAACGTAGTTGTACTGCCAGACGGCATTGTTAGCGACACCACCGATCGAGTCGAACAAGATGGCAACCTGATTCTGACCGGGCGCGCCGGTTGAGGTTATTGAGACCGAACCGGGGGTGCCGAAGAGGGTGATTTGAGTCGGGTCGGCGAACGCCGCCGTACTGCACAAGGCGAGTACGGCGACGAACAGGAGCCCGGCACACTTGCGCATGATGGTGGCCTCCCCTGACGATCAGCACACGGCCGGGCGGCGAACGGCGGTACCTCCCGCTCCGCGTTGGCGATCCCGGGTGGTGCTGGTCGCGCGAAATAATGAAACTGCGTACTGATGGCAGCAGTCAGCCTGCCACGGGAAGCGTCGCGGGGCCGCCGGCGTGACGCAACGCGCGGCCCTTGCAGAGAGGGCCTGGTTATATCCGCGGTAATTCTGCTGTTGCCTCGTTTCCCAATTTGGCAATAACGCGAAGCAAAATTTTCACGCGACCTGGAGACCACCGCTCGCAACGCCAGATAAACAGTGTCGTTGTGCAACATTTTGCGGCAGGAAAAGAAAGGGCTTTCCCTGCCACCGCGTTCGTAGGGGTTCTGGAATTCGAACTGTCTGGGACAAGGAGCCGAGCAAAAAGACAAAGGCCAGCCGCGGTGCGACTGGCCTCAGAAATCTGAACCCGAGCGCCGATGGCCGACAGCCGAGAGCTGTTCTACCACCCTCTCGTCTGCAGCATCTCGTGCTCGGCGATGGCGGCCACCGCCAAACCCTTCATGGTTCCGGTGACCATCTCGCTCACCTCCGCCAGCACTTTGGGATCGTTGTAGTGCGTGGTGGCGATGACGATGGCGCGCGCCCGGCTCTCCGCCTCTTCGCGCTCCTTGGTAACGCTCAGGTCCAGCGGGGTGGCGCGCTCTTTCATGAAGATGCCGCTGCCGACGAAGACCGCCTCCGCGCCCAGCTGCATCACCAGTGACGCGTCGGCCGGAGTGGCGATGCCGCCGGCGGAGAAGTTCGGCACCGGCAGCTTGCCGTCACGCGCCACCATGCGCACCAGCTCGTAAGGCGCCTGGTGCTCTTTGGCCGCCGCGTACAGCTCCTGCTCGCTCATCACCGTCAGTTGCTTCATTTCTTTAACTATTTGCCGCATGTGCTTGACAGCATGGACCACATCGCCGGTGCCGGCTTCGCCCTTGGTGCGGATCATGGCCGCGCCCTCGGCGATGCGCCGCAGCGCCTCGCCCAGGTTGCGCGCGCCGCAGACGAAGGGCGTGGTGAAGGCGTGCTTGTCGACGTGATGCGATTCGTCGGCCGGCGTCAGCACTTCCGACTCGTCGATGTAGTCGACGCCCAGCTGCTGCAGGATCTGCGCCTCGGCGAAGTGCCCGATCCGGCACTTGGCCATCACCGGGATGGACACAGTGTCCATGATTTGCTTGATGATCTTGGGATTGGCCATGCGGGCCACGCCGCCCTCGGCGCGCAGCATCGCCGGGACCTTCTCCAGCGCCATGACCGCCGACGCCCCCGCCTTTTCCGCGACCTCGGCCTGGGCGGCGTTCATGACGTCCATGATCACTCCGCCCTTGAGCATCTCCGCCAGCCCGACCTTCAGGCGCAGGCCCGTGTTGCCATTCTTCTCCGACATGTTGACTCTCCTGAAACGCGCCGCGAGGCACGCCTGCCGCGAATTCGTATGATTCCGGAACTCACTATTTTAGCACTCAGCCGCCGGCAAATTGATTGGGTGAATTGGTGATTGGGTGATTGGCCTGATGACCGAGGGGCGACCACTCACCCAATCGCTAAATCACCCAATCGCTAAATCACCCAATAAAAAGGGCGTGCCTCGCGGCACGCCGGTGGTTGGAGTTCGAACTCGCTTATTTCTTGCGCTTGCGGGTGACGACGCCGGCCGCCATGGAGCCGAAGCCCAGCAGGCCCAGCAGCGGTAGCGGAGAGCCGGTCTGCGGCAGGTTGCCGCCGTTCGCAGCGTTGGCGCCGTTCTGGTCCGTGGCCGCCGCGGCGCCCTTGTGATGGCGCTTGGTGGTCGTGGTGGTCTGCTCAGTGGTGGTCGCGTTCTGATCGCTGGTCGTGGCCGCCGGCTGCCCCGCATTCTGATCGGGCGTGGTAGCGGTGCTGGACGGTGTGGTCGCGCTCTGGCTGCTGCTGGCGCTCGGGTTGGACGAGCCGCTGGGGCTGCTGCCCGCCTGCGCGATGGCCATGCCTGTGGCAATCAACAACGTAATCATCAGGAACGAAATCTTTTTCATCGAGTACCTCTCCTGTGTGCCTGTCCGTTGATGGTTTCGGGTTGCGTTGAAGCTTGAGCGATTAGAGGGCGGCTCTCAGGAGGTGGTTGACCCGCGTTGCAGGAAATCGAGAGCTGGCCAGAGCTGGATTCAGGGCTGCCGGTGCGGGTTTCTCAACCTATAATGGTGAAGACTTGAGGTCCCTGCGCAAAATCCTGCTCTGCCTGATGTGCCTGGCCGGCGTCGCTGCTGCCCAGAGCCGTGCCTCGCTGGCCGCCCAGACCCTGCTGGTGCTGCCCTTCGAAAACCAGTCCAAGGCCCCCGGCCTGGAGTGGATCGGCGAATCCTTCCCCGAAGTTCTGGCGCAGCGCATGGCGTCGCCGTCGCTGTACGCGATCTCGCGTGAAGACCGCGACTACGCCTTCGACCGCGCCGGCGTTCCCGCCAACCTGCATCTGTCGCGCGCCACGCTGTACCACATCGCCGAGGACATGGACGTGGACTTCGTGGTGCTGGGGCGCTTCAACTTCGACGGCCAGACTTTCACCGCGCGGGCGCAACTGCTGGATATGAAGCGCCTGCACCTGTCGCCGGAGCTGACCGAGTCGGGCGCGCTGGTCAAACTGATCGACGTGCAAACCGCCCTCGCCTGGGACCTGCTGCACACCCTCGATCCCACGCAGGCAGCCTCGCGCCAGCAGTTCATGGCCGCGTCCCCGCCCATCCGCCTGGATGCGTTCGAGAATTACGTGCGCGGCGTGATCGCCTCCAACCGCACGGAGAAGATCCGCCGCTTCAAGGAAGCCCTGCGCCTGAACCCAAACTACTCGCTGGCGGCGCTGCAACTGGGCCGCACGTATTATGCCGAGCGCGACTACGACCAGGCCGCGCAGTGGTTCGCGAAAGTCCCGCGCCGCGATCCTATGGGACGCGAGGCCAGCTTCTACCAGGGGCTTTCCGAGTACTACAGCGGCGACTACCCGCACGCGGAGGAGGCGTTTCAGTTTCTCGCCTCGCGCCTGCCGCTGACCGAGGTTTACAACAACCTGGGCGTGGTGGCGGCGCGCCGCGGCAAGCGAGCCGAACTGGAATATTTCCAGAAGGCGGTGCAGGCGGACGCCTCCGATCCCGACTATCGCTTCAACCTGGCGCTGGCGCTGTACAAGTTCAACGACCCGGGAGGCGCAGCGCGGCAGTTGCGAGAGGTGTTGTCGCTGCGTCCCACCGACGGCGAGGCGCGCTCGCTACTGGAGTCACTGACCCAGAACGTCAGCGCCAGCCTGCGCGGCAGTGCGGCCACGGCGGCCGTGGCCAACGGCAAGATGCCGCTGGAGCGCATCAAGCGCAATTACGATGAGACCAGCTTCCAGCAGCTGGAACTGGAAATCCAGAACGCCACCGAGCTGCGACTCAGCAAAACCGATCCTCACACCCACGCGGCGTTTCACACCGAGCGCGGCCAGCAGATGCTGGAGTCCGGCTTCGTGGGCGAAGCGGAGAAGGAATTCCGTGAGGCGATCATGCTGGATCCGACCAACATCGCGGCGCACAGCGGGCTGGGCCGAGTGCTGCTGCAGACCGGCGACGCGGGCGGGGCCGGCGCGGAGGCGGACTCCGCCCTACGCCTGGGTAATTCGGCGGAGGCCCTTGTGGTGCTGGGACAACTGGCATTGAATGAGAACCGTCCCGACCAGGCGCGGCAGGACGCCGATCGAGCGCTGGCGCTGGAACCGAACAACGCCCCCGCGCAGGCGCTGAAGAAGGCAATCGACGCGAAGGTGGCGCAGAAGAAGTAGCGGTTGTGGGCTGTCAGTCGTCGGTTCTTCGTTCTGACGTATGTGGCCTTCGTGAAACCTTCGTGTCCTTCGTTGGAACGACGAAGCCGGTTCACACGAAGGTTTCACGAAGGCCACAGAGTATGGTTCTTCGTCGTTCCAGGACGTGCTTCATGAAGGTCCTCCATCCCATCGCTAAGTTGGCCATTTTGCTGGCGCTGCTCTCTGCGGCAGCCAGCGCCGAGATCCTGAAGATCGTTGTTGACGACACCATCCAGCCCATCACCGCGGAGTACATCCAGCGCGCGGTCAACGAAGCAGCCCGCGAGCACGCCACCGCCCTGCTGATCGAATTGCGCACGCCCGGCGGCTTGGTGGATTCCACCCGCGACATCATTTCCAGCATCACCAACTCCGCCGTGCCGGTGATCATCTACGTCACGCCCAGCGGCGCGCGCGCGGCTTCGGCCGGCTTCTTCATCCTGGAATCCGCCGACGTAGCCGCCATGGCGCCGGGCAGCAATACCGGCGCCGCGCATCCCGTGACCCTCGGCAGCACGCCGGACAAGGTGATGGCGGAGAAGATCGAGAACGACTCCGCCGCCCTGATGCGCTCGGTGGTGTCCAAGCGCGGGCGCAATGTCGAGGTGGCGGAGAGCGCCGTGCGGCAGTCGAAGTCGTGGAGCGACGCCGAAGCGCTGCAACTCCATCTCATCGACCTGGTCGCGCCCAGCGAGAGCGACCTGCTGAAGCAACTGAACGGCCGCACCATCAAGCGCTTCAACGGCTCGACCGAAGTCCTGCACACCACCGGGCAGACGGTGCGCGAGCTTCCGATGACGTTGAAACAGCAGATCCTGTCGTACCTGATGGACCCGAACGTCTCGTTCATCCTGCTGGCGATCGGGCTGCTGGCGCTGTACTTCGAGTTCACTCATCCCGGCGTGGTGGTGCCGGGCGTGATCGGCTTCTTCTTCGTGGTGCTGGCGATCTTCGCTCTGAATATTCTGCCGGTGCGCTACGCCGCGCTGGGCCTGATCCTGCTGGCGTTCGTGTTTTTCGCGCTGGAGGCGAAGTTCGCGACCCATGGCGTGCTCGCTGCGGGAGGCGTAGCCGCGCTGACCTTCGGCGCCCTGCTGCTGGTGGATGGGCCCATCCCGCAGATGCGGGTGCACCTCAGCACCGCGCTGGCGGTCAGCATCCCTCTGGGCGCGATCACTACCTTCCTGATGGCGATTGCGCTGCGCGCCCGCCGCCACAAGGTAACCACTGGTCTTGAAGGATTGGTCGGAGAGATCGGCACGGCGCGCACGCCACTGACTCCCGAAGGCAAGATTTTCGTGCACGGCGAACTGTGGAACGCGGTTGCCGATACCAGCATCGATCCCGGGGAGCAGGTGCGGGTGGTCGCGGTGGACGGGCTCACGATCCGGGTGAAAGCGATGAAAGCGTCCGTGGTTTCGCCCCGTTAAAACGTCGCTCATTTCTCGTCGCGTCTCGGTGTTTTGATTGCTCGCGGAGGCCGGTCGAGGTCGACCGGCTTCTATCACGTAGGAGAAAGGCAAACGAGCGGCGCTCTTCACCCTCCCGACCACCTTCCGTTATTGACCTTTCGGGTTACGCCTACAGCGAATCGCTGATAGGGGTGCTGACCAATTGTTGCTACAATTCGCGCAGATTCTCTGGCTTGGCCGGCAACGGAGGGCGCGATGCCCAATTTCGGGTTTGGCCTTATTGTCGCTATCGTCGTTCTGCTGTGGCTGCTGAATTCCATCAAAATTCTGGCCGAGTACGAGCGCGGCGTCATCTTCCGCCTCGGCCGTCTCTACGACCGCGCCAAGGGCCCCGGCATCATCTTCGTTTTCGCCCCCATTGACCGCATGGTGCGCGTGTCGCTGCGCCAGGAAGCGCTGGAAGTTCCGCCGCAGGACATCATCACCCGCGACAACGTCACCCTGAAGGTCAACGCCGTTATTTTCCTGCGCGTGGTCGACCCCCGACGCGCCGTAGTCGAGGTTTCCAACTACCTGTACCAGACTTCGCAATTCGCGCAGACCACGCTGCGCTCGGTGCTCGGCGAAGTCGAACTGGACGAACTGCTGGCCCATCGCGACAAGATCAACCTGCGGCTGCAGACCATTCTCGACACGCATACCGATCCCTGGGGCGTGAAAGTCACCAACGTCGAAGTCAAGCAGGTGGACCTGCCGGAGTCGATGCTGCGCGCCATGGCCAAACAGGCCGAGGCGGAGCGCGAGAAGCGGTCGAAAATCATCCACGCCGAGGGCGAGTTCTCGGCGGCGCAGCGCCTGGTGGACGCCGCGCACCTGCTGGCCACGGAACCGGTCACCATCCAGTTGCGCTACCTGCAGACTTTGACCGAGATCGGCGTGGAGAAGAACACCACCATCGTCTTCCCCCTGCCCATGGACGTGATGACCGGGCTGGAGAAGATGTTCGAGAAGCGGGTCGAGGGGGACGCGAAGTAAGCGGGTATTTCAGTAACTCAGTATGTCAGTAGGGCGAAGACAGGATTGCCGCCGCCTCCGTACTGACGTACTGAAATACTGACTAACCGGGGGATTCGGGGGAAGCAATGGCGGATCAGGATACAGAAATAACTTTAGGCACAGGTCGGCTACTGGGCTTGTTCTTCGGTTTGGTGGCGCTGTGCGGCGTCTTCTTCGGGGTGGGCTACTCGCTGGGGCGAAACTCCGCCCACGTGGTCGAGCCGGTGGCGGTGGCGGGACTTACGCCGTCGGTGGCGACCTCGGCGCCCAAGCCGTCGGCGGGGCACGCAGCCAATGCCAAGCCGGACTGCGCCGATCCCAAGGGCTGCGGCGACGCTGCCAACACCACCGACGAGCTGACCTTCTACAAGTCGGTCGAGCAGAAGGACGCCAACGCGCAACTGCAGCAACCGGTGACACCGGCGGCCGCGACTCCTGCGGCTGCACCGGCCACGACGGCGGCGGCTGCGCCGGAATTGTCGGGCTCCGGCAGCGTGAGCGGCGGCTACATGGTGCAGGTTGCGGCGGTCACCAAGCAGGAAGACGCCGACGCGCTGGTCAACGCGCTACGCCAGA
>DASUBK010000050.1:0-6597 GCA_035763305.1 Terriglobales bacterium
GGATGGAGATGTCCAGCTTGGTGATGGTGCCCAGCTTGGACAGCTGCGGAGTGACCGCCTGCGCGTTGCCTACCACCAGCACGGCAAGCTGGTCGGGATGGACGTACTTGTGGGCGACGCGGTCCACGTCTTCGCGCGTGACCTTCTCGATGCCGGCGCGGAAGCGTTCCAGGAAATCGGGCGGGTAACCGTAGAACTCGTAACGAATACGCTCGAACAATACCTTCGCCTTGGTATCGAAATTGAAGATGAAGCCGTTGAGGATGGAATCCTTGGCGCGGCGGATTTCGACATCGGTGGGCGGCGAGGTGAGCAGGTCGTTGAGTTCCTTGCGCAGCGCCTCGACGGATTCGCCGGTGGTGGCGCTCTTGGTACCCATGCTGAACGCGGTGATGCCGGGATGGTCCCAGCCGGTGCCCACACCGCCGCCCACCGAGTAGGCCAGCCCCAGCTTGGAGCGGATGTTGGTGAACAGGCGCGAAGAGAAGCCGCCGCCCAGCACCTCGTTCATCACCACCAGGGCGTAGTAGTCGGGATTCTTCTTGTCGGTGCCCAGGCCCAGCATGCGGATCTCGCTCTGGTTGACGTCATCCTTCTCGGCGAAGTAGAGCCCGGGCTTGGCGGGCTCGAAGTTGACCTTGGGAAGCTCGGCTTGTGGCCCGCGCGGCCAGGAGCCGAAAGCCTCGCGCAGCCGCGCCTCCATCGGCGCCGCGTCGAAGTCGCCGTACACGCCAAGAATGATGTTGTTGGGATGGACGAAGCGCTGGTGCCATTCCACCAGGTCCTGGCGGGTGACCGCGGCCACGGTGGCGTATTCCGCGGTGCGAGCGTAGGGATTGCCGCGGCCGTAGGCCAGCTTCACCGACTCGCGCCCGGCGATGTCGGCGGAGTTCTCGTTGCGCCGCGCGATGGAAGTGTCCATCTCGTGCTTGGCGAGGGCAATCTTGTCGTCGCGGAAGGCGGGGTCGCGCAGCAGTTCGAGGAACACCGCGAACACGTCGGGAAAATCCTGCTTGAGGCAATTGAACGATATGGCGGTGGACTCCTGTCCGTCGTCGGTCTCGACCTTGGCGGCGCGGGCCTCGAGGAAGTCGTCCAGCTCGTCGCCGGTGCGCTTGGTGGTCCCGCCGGTGCGCCACACCTCGCCGTAGATATCCAGCATGCCTGTTTTGTTGGCGGGCTCCAGGACGGCACCGCCGCGGATGGTCATGCTGCCGCCGATGATGGGCAACTCGTGGTCTTCCTGGAGAAAGATCACCATGCCGTTGGGCAGCTCGATGCGGCGCGGCTCCTGGGGATGGAAGGCGGGCAGCGGCGGAACCGGAATCTGTTCCCAGGGCCGCGCTTTCTGCTGCTCTTCTTCGGGCGGCTTGGGCGCGGTGGCTTGCGGATTTGCTTGCTGAGCGTGTGCGGCGACCAGCAGGAAAAGTGGCACGACTAGGGACCAAAGCTTCAACCGCAAAGGACGAAAAGGTACGCAAAGGAAAGCAAGACGCCTGCACCTCTGTGATCCTCTGTGGCCTCTGTGGTTAAGAAGTGCGCTCATTTCGGACCTCCGGGCTGCTGGGCCGGCGCCGCTGCCGTATCCAAAATGCCCACGGTGCGGTTGGCGTCGGTGAAGGTCTGGTTGGCGACGCGGCGGATGT
Source organism: Terriglobales bacterium (assembly GCA_035763305.1). Classification (GTDB taxonomy): domain Bacteria; phylum Acidobacteriota; class Terriglobia; order Terriglobales; family Acidobacteriaceae; genus DASUBK01. The sequence continues at coordinate 1,647 of DASUBK010000050.1, forward strand.
CCGCCTTGGTCACCTTGTCGATCTTGTCGATGTCGCGGAACATCTCCCGCCAGTCGTGGTAGCGCGCTTCCGACGCGGCCAGTTCCTGCGCCAGCCCGGCGTTGCTGCCCAGGCTGCGGATCAGCGCCGCCTTGTAGCGCGTCTTCACCATCTCCAGTTCGGCGTCGCTGACGTCCTGCGTCTTCAGCTTGTCGATCTCCGCGTGGATGGCCTTGCGCAGCTCGTCCGGCGTGTGACCGGGGATGGGAACGGCGTAGAAGGCGAACAGGTGGGGATACTTGCTGCCGGGAAAGCCGCTGAAACCCGCAGCCGCCGCGGCGATGCGCTGATCGCGCACCAGCGAACGATATAAGCGCGAGGTGCGGCCGTCGGAGAGCAGGTCGGTGATGACGTCGTAGACCGGATCGTCGGCGCTGAGGTAGTCGGGGCGATGGTAGCCCTCGATGTAGAACGGTTGCGCCTCTTCCCGGATGAGCACGCGGCGCTCCGACTTCTGCGCCTCGGACTCGGAGACGCGCTCATCCGGCCGCGGCCTGGTGGGCAGACGCCCGAAATACTTCTCGATGATCGGCATCGCCTGCGCCGGATCGATATCGCCCACCACGGCGAGGTAGATGTTCGCCGGCACGTAGTACTTGTTGAAGAAGTCCATGGCGTCGGTGGCGGAGAAGCTCTGCAGGTCGGAGAAATAGCCGACACCCGGCGTGTGATAGGGACTGGCGGTAAACGCGGCCGTGGTGAACTGCTCCACCAGGCGGCTGATGGGGTCGCTATCGATGCGCATGCGCCGCTCTTCCATCACCACGTCGCGCTCCTTGTAGAACTCGCGCATCACGGGATGGAGGAAGCGCGAGGACTCCAGGTACGCCCACAGCTCGAAGCGGTTCACCGGGAAGGAATAGAAGTAGACCGTCTCGTCTTCGGTGGTAGTGGCGTTCATACCCACGCCGCCGTTTTCCTCGATGATGCGGCCGAACTGGTTGCGCACGACGTACTTCTCGGCGTCGGCGACCGCCTGCTGCCAGGCCTTTTGCAGCTGCTCGGTCTTGGCGGGATCGGGATTGATGCGCTGGTCGCGGGCGTCGAGGTAGGCGGCATAGGCCTGCTCCACCTTCGCCAGCGCGACCTTCTCGGCGGCGTAGTCGGTGGTGCCGATGGTATCGGTGCCCTTGAACGCCATGTGCTCGAACATGTGCGCCAGCCCGGATTCGCCCTTGGGATCCTGCGCCGAGCCCGCATCCACGAAGGTGTAGAAGGAGAACACCGGCGCCTCGGGTCGGCGCAGCAGGATGACGGTCAGGCCGTTGGGCAGCTTGCGTACGGTGACGCGCTTCTCGAAGGAAGCGACATCGAGGCCGCTGGGCTGGGACGCTGCTGAGGCGGCCGGTTGCGATCCGGTTTGAGCAGAGGAAGAGAGCGGGAGAGCGAGAACCAGCAACAGCAGCAGGGCCGCGGCGCGCTTCATGAGCGACCTCCGAATGGTTCAGCGTAGTGCCCTCGGAAAAGAGTGTCAAACGGCAGGAATCTGGAGAACTGGCGAACTGGTGGTCTGGCGATCAGAGGGTGGGATGAACTGAGATCGGGATTCCGATTGCCAGTTGATCAGTTCGCCAGTTGGCTAGACGTCGAACACCTGGTACACCTGCGGCGGGTTGAGCGCCTGGAGCACGCCCAGGGCCACGTTGTAGACAGGAATCCCGGCGGTGGTTTTGCCCTGATTGGCGCCGTGGTGAGCGTGGCCATGGACTACCAGGTTGGCGCCGTGGCGGTCCACCACCTCGGCGAGGCGCGAGGTACCCAGGTAAGGAAAAATTTCCGGTGACTCGCCGACCACGGTGCCGGCCACCGGCGCATAGTGCACCACGACCACGCGCTTGTCGGTGCGCAGCTGTGACAGCGCCCGCTCCAGCTTCAGCGACTCGTCAATGGCGCTCTGCACGATGCTCTTTACTTCCTTCTCGCCGAAGGCGGTCAGAACGCCGCGCCCAAAGCCGCCGATAAAGCCCTTGGTGCCGGCAAAGCCCACGCCATCGCGCTCGTAGCCGGTGCCGTCGAGCAGCTTGATGCCCTCGGCGGTCATCATGCGCGACAGTTCGGCCTCCTGGCCGCTCTCGTAGTCGTGATTGCCCAGCACGGCGACGATGGGAATGCGCAGCCGCACCAGCACGTTGAGCAGCGTCTCCATCTCCTGCGGCTTGCCGTAGTTGGTCAGGTCGCCGGCCAGGACCAGCACGTCGGCCTCGTCGCGCACCCGCTCCATGCGTTCGCGGAGGCGCTCCCACCCTTGCGGGCTGTAGTGGATGTCTGCGACGGCGGCAATTTTCATGTCGTACTTGCTCGCGCTAGGCGGCCGGCTTGCATTCCTCCGGCAGCTTGGGTTGGCGCCGGGCGCGGTAGCCTTCCAGCAGGTTCTCCTGTCCCCACTCGTTGACATCGATGGCGAACATCATGGGATCGATGAGGCTGCCGCGGAACGGCGCCTTGGGATCGGGTTCGGCCAGTGATTGCCGCAGGCGCCCCAGCAGGTCATCCCAAATCTCTTGCGGAACCGCGTCGGTGTCGCGGGGATAGATGTAGTGAAAGAGCACCAGGGCCCATAGCAGGACCTCCCAGTGCTCGCCTACCAGTTGCAGCATGCGCCGCCAATCGAAGCGGCCGCGGCTGCCGTGCCAGACGTGCGCGATGTCGGCGCCGTCGAAGCGCTCGCGGCGGGTGACGAACAGCTTGGAGGCGACCAGTTCTTCCGGCGCCAGCACCTTCACGTCGAGGCCGAAGACCTTGCGGGTGGTGCCGCGCTGCACCCAGCTTTCGTCCACGACGACGACGGCGTTGCTCATGCCGGTGATCAGGTCCACGAAGTACTCGCCGGCATGCGCCTTGGCCAGCCAGACCGGGTCGGCGACTTCGCAGGTGAAGCCCTGCTCGCGCAGCGAGTCCATCGCGCCGGGCACGTGCTTGGCCGGAATAAAGAGATCGAGGTCCTTGGTGTCGCGCCAGATGCCGGTGTGCGCCTGCAGCGCGAATGCCCCCGAGACCACGAAGGGGACCTTGCGCTCCAGCAGATGCTGCAGGACGCCGTGAAACAGCTGCTCCTGCTGGCGGGGGAAATTGGGCGCCATCGAGCTGCTGACCGGCAGCGGCTTGTCTCCGTTCGGCACAGTGGTTGGATGTAGCAGTTTCGGGTCAGAGTTGTGGCAGCGGGTACGCAAATGTACAAAGGACCTCTGGTCGTGAGGTCCATCTTGACGACAGCCGATAAGCCACGGATTCGACGGATTCCACGGATCGGTATAGAAAGAGGGGAATCCGTGAAAATCCGTGCCATCCGTGGCTTCTTTATGGCGCGGATAGACGAAGAGACCGACAGACTGGGAGACCACCCACTGCATCCAATCAGGGCAGGACGTCATGGCTCGCAATTCCACAACCGTCGACATACAAGGCCGGGAGCTGACGCTGTCGAACCTGGACAAGGTTCTGTACCCCGGCGCCGGCTTCACCAAAGGCCAGCTCATCGACTATTACGTGCGGATTGCCCCCGCGCTGCTGCCGCACCTCAAAGACCGACCGCTGACCATGAAGCGCTATCCCGAGGGCGTGGGCGGCTTCTTCTTCTACGAGAAGAACTGCCCCACGCACCGGCCGGAGTGGGTGAAGACGGCGAAAGTCTGGAGCTACGGCAACAATCGCTGGATGGATTATTGCTTGGTGCAGGACCTGCCGACGCTGGTGTGGGCCGCCAACCTGGCCGACATCGAGCTGCACACGTCGCTATCGAAGGGGCAGAAGATCGAGCAGCCGACCATGCTGGTCTTCGATCTCGATCCCGGAGCTCCGGCCAACATCGTGCAGTGCTGCCGGGTCGGGCTGTGGGTGCGCGACGTCTTCGAACGCCTCGGGCTGGAGGCGTTTCCCAAGACCTCCGGCTCCAAGGGGCTGCAGGTGTACATCCCGCTGAACACGCCGGTGACTTACGAAGACACCAAGCCGTTCGCGCGCGAGCTGGCGCGGCACCTGGAGAACCAGCATACGGACCTGGTGGTCTCGGACATGAAGAAGGCGCTGCGCGTGGGCAAGGTGTTCGTGGACTGGAGCCAGAACGATCAGTACAAGACCACGGTGTGCGTGTATTCCCTGCGCGCCAAGGAGCGGCCGACGGCGTCCACGCCGGTGACGTGGAAGGAAGTCGAGGCCGCGCTGAAGAAAGAAGACCCCGAGGCGCTGGTCTTCGATTCCGACCAGGCCATCGCGCGCTTCGAGAAGATGGGCGACCTGTTTGAGCCGGTGATGAAGCTGAAGCAGAAGCTGCCGCCGCTGGAGAAACTGCGGAAGCTGTTCGGGGCGGAGGAGTCGGCCCCGGCGCCAAAGCGGCGCGCTACGGCCTCCCGCCGGCCCAAGCGGGTGGCGCGGTAGATTCCGTCCTCTGATCCTCTAAGACTTTTTCCCAGTCACCGCGTAGAAGGCGGTGACGTGCTGCTCGACGCGGTCGCTGCCGCAGTACGGGCAGAAGATCTTGCCTTCCTCATATTCGTGGAGGGTGAGGATCTTGGTGAAGGACTTCTCGCAAACCTCGCAGAAGTACTCGTACTGGGGCATAGACCACCTCCCAGACGCGAGGATTCTAGGTCGGGTCGCAAGCCGGTTTCAACGGCAACCGTGCGCCGACCCGCGCCAATACGCCCAAAATGGATTTCGAATTGAGAGGGCGAGAGAAGAACTTAACCCCTGAGGACACAGAGGTAAAAGAGGTTTTCTCTCCCTCCTCTGTGTTCCTCTGCGTCCTCTGTGGTTCTGTGCCGGTTCGAACGACAGAGTGATTTGAGAGCGGCGCGAGCGGCTGCGGCCATCACCCAATCACCCAATTCTTCTACTTGTTGGCTTCGCTGAACTCCACCGAGGCCTCGGTGTTTTCCCACGCCACCTTCAGCACGCCGGCGTTGGGACCCTGCTT
>DASUBK010000051.1:0-3066 GCA_035763305.1 Terriglobales bacterium
CGTCGGCCAACACAGCAACTCCAGCACCGTCTTGCCGCGCTAGAATGATCCGTTCATCCGGAGCATTCGTATGTCTTCCGATCACGCCGGTTCCCCCGGCCGCTCTCCTTCTCCTCATCGCAGCGTCCTGGAAACGCCCGAGACCACCGCTTCCGCCTCCGCTCCTGCTCCCTATCCCGGCCCGGAATATCTCGCCGACTTTCGCCACGCCGCCCACGAGGCCGTGAACTGGATTGCCGACTACCTCCAGGACGTCCGCCGCTATCCCGTGCTCCCGGACATGAAGCCCGGCGAGTTGGTGGACGCGCTGCCTGCCTCCGCGCCCGATCACGGCGAGGCGCTCGACGCGATTTTGCGCGATTTCGATCGCCAGATCCTCCCCGCGGTCACGCACTGGAACCATCCCCGCTTCATGGCCTACTTCGGCTGCACCGGCTCCACGCCCGCCATCATTGGCGAAATGCTCTCGGCGGCGCTGAACACCAACGGCATCCACTGGAAGACCTCGCCCGCAGTCAGCGAACTCGAGCAGGTCACGCTTGCCTGGCTGCGCCAGTGGCTCGAGCTGCCGGACGACTACTTCGGCGTGATCTACGACACCGCCTCGGTCAGCAGCATGCACGGCCTCATCTGCGCGCGCCAGATGGCCGATCCCGGCGCACGCGAGAACGGCAGCCGTCCCGACCACGTGGTCTACACATCGGAGCAGTCGCACTCCTCCATCGAGAAGGGCGCCATCGCCATCGGCGTCGGGCAGAAGAACGTGCGTAAAATTCCCGTGGACGACGGCTTCCGCATGCGTCCTGAAGCCCTGAGCGCGGCCATCGAGAAGGATCTCGGGGAAGGGAAGCGCCCGATGTGCGTGGTGGCCACCATCGGCACCACCTCGACCACCAGCGTGGACCCGCTGCCGGCGATTGTGGACCTTGCCGAGAAGCACAACTTGTGGGTGCACGTGGACGCGGCCTACGCCGGCGCGGCCGCCATTCTGCCCGAGCATCGCCACATCCTCAACGGCATCGAGCGCGCGCACTCGCTGGTGGTCAACGCCCACAAGTGGCTGCTCACGCCCATCGACCTCAGCGTCTTCTACACGCGCCGGCCCGACATCCTGAAGCGCGCCTTCTCGCTGGTGCCGGAATACCTGGAGGAGAAGGTGGAGCCGCGCACCGTCAGCTTCATGGATTACGGCGTGCCGCTGGGGCGGCGCTTCCGCTCGCTGAAGCTGTGGTTCGTCATGCGCTACTTCGGGCGCGAGGGCATCGCGCGCATGCTGCGCAACCACATCCACTGGGCGCAGGAGTTCGCCGCCTGGGTGGACTCCGATTCCCGCTTCCAGCGCGTGGCGCCCTCGCCCTTCTCCGTGGTGTGCTTCCGCCTGCGCGGCACCGACGCCCAGAACCACGCGCTACTGGACAAGGTCAACCACACCGGCAAGCTCTACCTGTCGCACACCGCGCTGCACGGCCAGTACGTGTTGCGCCTCGCCATCGGCAACCTGGGCACCACGCGCGAGGACGTGGTTTCGGCCTGGGAGATGATCCGCGAGTGCGCGCGGGAAGTCTGACGGCGACCACGCTTCTTAAGCGAGTCATTCCGAGCGCAGCGACGAACCGAAAGCCCGGGTCATTCTCCGAGCGCAGCGAGGAATCTGTTGTCGTCACTCACGGTGCTCGTGGCCGTCCACAACAGATCCCTCGCTGCGCTCGGGATGACTTCGCGTTCCCTTGCGTCCTTCGCGGTGAATTTCCTCTCCGGAACCTTTTTCAACACCTGCCGCGCACAAATCTCTTGACGCCCCACAATTCCGCCCTAATATGTTTTAAACATTTTTGCCGCTGAATGTTTGGAGGCAAATTGGAAGCCAGCTTCACCTCGAACCAGGTGATCGCCCTCACCGGCATCACCGCCCGCCAGCTGCAATGGTGGGACGAGCGCGGCATCGTGGTTCCGGCCAAGCAGGGCCACCGCCGCCTCTACACCTTCGACGACGTGGCCGAGATCGCGGTGATCTGCGAACTGCGCCGCCGCGGCTTCTCCCTGCAGCGGGTGCGCAAGGTGATGCGCTTCCTGCAACGCGAGCTGGGCCGGCGCCTGGCCCAGACCGCCACCGCCGCCTCCGACTACCACCTGCTCACCGACGGCACTCGTATCTTCCTGGAGAACTCCGAACGCCAGGTCATCGACATCCTGAAGAACTCCCGCCAGCCCATGTTCGCCATCTGCCTGAGCGACACCGTGCGCCAGGTCAGGGCGGAGATCGACGGCGAGAAGCGCAAGGCCGTAGCTTCAGCCCGCCGCCCGCTGCGGCAGGCCCGTGCTCGTTAACCGCGTCAGGGAGGTGATATGGTCGGAGAAGTGAACATTCTCAACGAGTGGATCCCGGAGCAGATGCACCCGGGCACGATCTTCGTACTGGAAAACGCCGGCGACGTGGGCGAGAACGACGATCCCTACTGGGCTGTGCTCTCCTGTCCCGGCTGCGGCACGCTGGGGCTGATCACGCGGCGGCAGATCGCGGGGCTGATTCCGGTGATCTGCGGCTCCGACCAGTGCTCGGCGCAATTCTTCCTGAAGGAAGAGCAGATCGTGGTTCGGCCGCCGAGCTAGACGCCGACAGCATTCGTTGCAATTGTCATCCTGCGGAGGACGCCAGTCCGAGGAAGGGTCTATGGATTGCGTCGGCGAGAGCAGGTAATTTACTTCTGGGTAAACCTTAGATTCGTCAACCTACCCCCTATCGTCCGGATTGCAAACAAACGAACTTAGCGCAGGTATACCTGGGGCCAGACCTGGGAGTGCGCAAGTCGGGCGACCACGCGCAAGCGCCACGCGAGAGCGCGGAGAAATTTGCAAAGAACTAACGAGGCGGAGGGAAGACACTTCCGCCTCTGCGCCTGAGCACGAATTCAGGATAGGGAATGGGGGCGCTGAAGTCTGTGAGCTGCGACACCGAAGGGCGTGATAAGGGGCGTGCTGTCCGAGAGGGCTAACTAGTGATAATGCGATTTCACGCCAGTTGTCAGTTGGACGGGAAGTCGATCATCACTTGCGCGGGGACGCTAC
>DASUBK010000052.1:0-6969 GCA_035763305.1 Terriglobales bacterium
CGAAGATCCGCGCGTGACCGCCGATGGCGTCACCACCGCGGATTTACAGGAGCAGTTCGAGCACAATATGCGAACCCGCGACCTGGTCAGCGAAGTCAACAAGATGGTGGCGCGCATCCGCGCCGCGCAAAAGCAGGTGACCGGCGACAAGCTCACCAAGCTGAACGCGCTGGCCTCGCGAATCATCACCGACCCGATCCGCTACAGCCAGCCCAAGCTGCAGACGCATATCACTTACCTGTACTCGATGACCAACAGCACCGACCAGAAGATCGGGCGCGACGCCATCGAGCGCTATCAAACCTTGCGCCGGGAACTTACTCAGCGCCAGGCGGAGTTGAACAGCATCCTGGGGCCGGAGGCATCGCCGGGCCAATAGCCGGTGAATCCGGGCGGATTGCCGTATCATCCTAAGCGACGGCATTCGGGCCCACGGCTGCAGAGTCCTCTGGCTACCTTCAGGTGAACCGCGAGGAATGATAATGCGTCTGATGTCAACGATCGCGATCCTTTGCGTGGCGCTTTCCCTGGCCGCTCAGACCGCCAAGTCCCCTTTCCCCGCCGGTGCCGGCAAAAAGCTGGTCGAGCAGAACTGCACCCTGTGTCACGAAGCGGCGCGCATCATCAATACCGGGCACACGCGCAGCGAGTGGGACAACGTGGTTCACATGATGGTGAATGAAGGCTCGCCGCTGCCGAAAAACCAGATCCCCACCGTGGCCGCCTATCTCGCGAAGTACTTTCCGCCGAAGCCGGTGCCCGACGCTGTGATCCTCTCCGGACCGGTGAAGGTGGACATCCAGGAGTGGAACGTGCCCACGCCGGGCTCGCGGCCCCACGATCCGCTGGCGGCGCGCGACGGCTCGCTCTGGTACACCGGCCAGATGGCCAACGTGCTGGGCCGCCTCGATCCCAAGACCGGCCAGATCAAGGAATACCCGCTGAAGACGGCGCATTCCGGCCCTCATGGTCTCACCGAAGATAAAGACGGCAACATCTGGTTCACCGCCAACTTCGAGGCCTACATCGGCAAGCTGAACCCGAAGACCGGCCAGGTGACCGAGTACCCGATGCCCGATCCCAACGCCCGCGATCCGCACACCTTGGTCTTCGACCAGCAGGGGATCCTCTGGTTCACGGTGCAGGCCGCCGACATGGTGGGCCGCCTCGATCCCAAGTCGGGCGAGGTGAAGCTGGTGAAGGTGCCCACGCCCAAGGGCCTGCCGTACGGAATCGTGGTCAATTCCAAGGGCGTTCCCTTCTTCGTCGAGTTCGGCAGCAACAAGATCGCCAGCATCGATCCGCAGACGATGGCGATCAAGGAATACCCGCTGCCCAACGCCGCCAGTCGCCCGCGGCGCATCGCCATCACCAGCGACGACGTGATTTATTACTCCGACTACGCGCGCGGCTATCTCGGCCGCTTCGATCCCAAGAGCGGCAGCATGGACGAGTGGATGTCGCCGGGAGGGCCCAAGTCGCGGCCCTACGGCATTACGTCGCTTCACGACGTCATCTGGTACAGCGAGTCGAACGTGAAGCCCAACACGCTGGTGCGCTTCGATCCCAAGTCGCAGGACTTCCAGACCTGGGCGATTCCCTCCGGCGGCGGCGTGGTGCGCAATATGATGCCCACGCCCGACGGCAACCTGGCGCTGGCCTGCAGCGGGGTAAACAAGGTGGCACTGGTGAAGATCGAAAGCGGGTCACAACAGGCGGCGCGACGTTGATGGATACCGATAAAGCTTTCCACCACAAAGGACACCAGGGACACGAAGGAAATCTCTGAAAGTGTTTTCCTTCGCGCCCTTCGTGTCCTTTGTGGTGAAGGGTAGCCTACGCCATCTCCACTTCGATCTTCTTCTGCTCGCGGTCGAGATTCACGATGCGGAAGCTGCGCACCTGGCCGGCGCGAGCCTCGGTCTTCACCGCTGTCGGCCCGCTCTTCCACTTCGCCTGCAGCATCGCCGATAAAGAAGACAGGTCGCCTTTCGCCTCGGCGCGCTGCTCTTCCCTCGCCTGCAGGCCGGTCATACGGCAGGTGGCGTGAACGCCTTCGCCCAGCTCCACGTTTCCGCTCTCATCCACCAACCGGCCCGTACAAACGTCGCCCGGCTTGTGCTCCGCCAGAAATTCGTCGAGGCCGGTGGGAACCAGCTGTTTCATGCCCAGGCGGAACTGGCGCTTCACCTGGTCGATCGCCAGTACCACCGCCTGCACCGGCGTGCCCACCTTCAGCACATCGCGCGGATGATTGATTCGCTTGTCGGCGCTGATGTCGCTGACGTGCACCATGCCTTCCACGCCCTCGGCCAGTTGCACGAAGGCGCCGAAGTTGGTGATGTTGGTGACCGGCCCCTGCACCACCGAGCCCACCGGGTGCTTGCGCGCGACGTTCTCCCAGGGATCGCCCAGCGCCTGCTTGAGGCCGAGCGAGATGCGCTTGTCGGCGGCGTTGACGCCCAGGATCACCGCCTCCACCGCGTCGCCCTGCTTGACCACGTCGCTGGCCTTCTTGATCCGCCGCGACCAGGACATCTCCGAGATGTGAATCAGCCCCTCGATCCCCGGCTCCAGTTCCACGAATGCGCCGAAGTCCACGATGCGCGTCACCACGCCGCGTACCCGCTCGCCCGGCTTGTACTTTTCGGCCACCGTCTCCCACGGGTGCGGCTGCAGCTGCTTGAGGCCGAGCGAAATGCGCTGCTTCGCCGCATCCACCTTCAGCACCTTGGCTTCGATCTCCTGCCCGATAATCAGCACATCCGCCGGCTTGCCGACGCGGCCCCAGGAAATATCGCTGACGTGCAGCAGCCCGTCGACGCCGCCGATGTCCACAAACGCGCCGTAATCCGTGAGGCTGCGCACCGTGCCGCGCACCACCTCGCCCTCGTGGATCTCGGCGTAGCGGCGCTCGCCTGCGGCGCGCTCCTCTTCTTCCAGCACCGCGCGGCGATCGACCACCCCGTCTTCGTCGGCGACGTCGAGCTTGGTGATGCGGCAGCGGATTTCCTGGCCGACCAGCTTCTCCATCTCCGCCGCGTCGCGCACGCCGCTGCGCGACGCCGGCATGAAGGCGCGCACCCCGACATCCACGCTCAACCCGCCCTTGATGACGGCGGTGACTGTGCCCATGATGGTGGCCTTGTCCTGAAAGGCGCGCTCCAGCGCTGGCCAGTCCGCGGGCAGGCGCACCTTGGAGCGCGACAGCTCGTAGTAGCCTTCGGGGTTCCGGCCCTTCACCGAGACCGGGATCTTGTCGCCGGGCTTGAACTGCTCGCCGGGTCGCAGCGCGCTCAGCGGCAGAATGCCCTCGGTCTTGTAGCCGATGTCGAGATAAAGCGAGTCGGCGGTGACGGAGACCACCGTACCCTCGAGTTGCTTACCGCGGTCTTCTTCCTTGCGCGCGTGGCTCTTCTCGAATTCCGCCAGCACGTCGCGGAAGGACTCCGTCTCTTCTCCGGTGGCTTGCGTGGATGGCGCTTCGCCCGCCGCGCCGGCAATAACATCGTCCGGCTGGGTTGCAGAATGCTCGGGATCAGAATGGGATTGAGAAAGATTGCGCTCGGGCATGACAGGAAACGCTTTCGTGAAGGTGTACCGAACTACGATACCACCGCGCGGCGTGGCCCGTGCGGCTGCCCGTTTCTTTGACACTCTTGGAAGGCGGCTGCTACGATGAGGGTTCGAGCGGCGCGCCCGCGCCGTGCTCGCGTCCCCGTCGTCTAGCCCGGCCTAGGACATCGCCCTTTCACGGCGGTAACACGGGTTCGAATCCCGTCGGGGACGCCAAATCCCATCTCCGGTCAATCCCATCTCCGGTCACAACTGAAGAAGAAGCAAAGCCCGGGAACGCAAGCACCCGGGCGGAGGCTCTTACCTGCACCTGCTCCCGACTACCACCACGGCGCCGACGGCCAGCGTTGCGCCAGCCATACGTCGGCGCCCCATTTGCGCCCGGCTGCGCCAATCGCGAGACCGAGGGAGGCGAGCATCGGAACCAGCAGCTCCCACGTCCAGGCGGTGCCCCATTCCGAGATCCACAGGCTGCCGAGAAAGAAAAAGGCCACCAGCGCGGCCGGCCGCGTAAACAGGCCGATCAGGAGCAGAATGCCCAGCGACAGTTCGGTCAATCCCTGCAGCGGCGCCGCGATCGCAGCGTGGCTTGCCGCCAGCGCCATCACCGCTTTCCATGCGGCCGGCGCGTGGCTCTGCTTGATGTAGTAGTCGATCAGGCTGGCGTATCCCGCGGCGCTGTACAGCCCCTTCCCCAGGTTCTCGCGAAAGACGGAGACGAACATCGCCCCAATGGTCATGCGGGCGATGGCCATGCCATAGGCGGCGGGTGAGGGCATTGGCTCAGTAGCCAGGATCGCGCTTGCAGTCGTACTCATGATGGGCACCTCGTCATGTGTGAAGTTGGGGCCGAGCACCGGGGCCGAAAAACAAACCCATACTCATCACCCTCAATCTCCCGCTGCGCTCATGACCGCTCGCTCCGCCGGCACAGTCTCACGCTCAGCGGCCGGGTGATGCGAACGAACCGTCAGGAACTGCACCAGGTCTTTGGAAAAGATGAGGTCGAGCGTCCAGTCAATGGCGACGCGCAGCTTCTTTTCGAAGCGCGGCAGCTTGGCCAGATAGATCGTCCGCCACAACCACCAAGCCACGAAGCCGCTGAAATTCATGCCGAAGATGCGCGCCACACCGGTGCGCCGGCCGATGGCGGCGAGCTGCCCGACGGTCTTGAAGCGGAACGGCTTCTTCTCGCCGCCGCGGATGCCGGCGAGGATGTTGCGCGCCAGCACCTTGCCCTGGCGCAGAGCATGCTGCGCCGTGGGAGGACATTGACCGCCGCTGACCAGGTCAGGAATCGCGGCGCAATCGCCGATCGCCCAAACGCCGGGCCAGGCGGACACCTCCATGGTGGCGTCCACTGAAAGCCGGCCGCGATCCTTCATGCAGGGCAGCGACATCAGCAGCGGATTGGGAGAGGTGCCCGCGGTCCAAATGATGGTGCTGGAGGGAATCTTCTCCCCGCTGTTCAGCTCGACCGTGTTGGACGTCACGCCCTTCACGCGCGTATTGGTGAGGATCTCAATGCCGCGCCCGCTGAGCTTCTGCTGCGCGTAGCGGCCCAGCTTTTCCCCGAGCTCGGGCAGGATGTACGCTCCCGGATGCACCAGCACCAGCCGCAACTGCTCCGGCCGGATGCGCGGGTAGGCGCGCATCGCCTCCTGCAGAAAGTCGTGGATGCCGGCCGCCGTCTCAACGCCGGCAAACCCTCCGCCGGCGACCACAAAGGTCAGCAGCGGATTGGGATCGAGGCAGCACTCGCTGTCGGCCTCTTCCAGGGTGGCGATGAGGTGATTGCGCAGGTGAATGGCGTCACCCAGCGACTTCATGGTGAGCGCGTGCTCCGCCAGTCCCGCCAGGCCGAAGAAGTTGGTCACCGATCCCAGCGCGAGCACCAGGTGGTCGTAGCCGATCTCGTGCGAATGGTGATCGAAGCCGTGCGAGACCTCGACCACGCGCCGCTCCACGTCGATGCGCTCGACGTTGCCTTCGAAGAACCGGCCGCGCCGCAGGAACTTGCGCACCGGATTGACGATGGTGGTCAGGTCCAGATCGCTCGCCGCGACCTCGTGCAGCATGGGCGTAAAGAGGAAGAAGTTCTCGCGATTGATCAGAGTGAGTTCGAAGTCGTCGGAGCGGGCCAGTTCCTTCTCCAGCTCCATCGCAACGTACAGCCCGGCGAATCCGCCGCCGAGAATCACGACTTGTTTTTTCCCGCTCATGCGTTCCTCCTTCGGCGTCATGCGCGATGGGAATCGCGCGGCTGCGAAAGGTTTCGTGCGGGAAATGAAATTCTTTGGGCTAGAATCGCTGGAACTTTTGGCGGATTCCCGTATCTCACGGGTGGCGGCCGGTACCGCGACGATGGCTTCAGACCAGCACATGGCGGCAGCACAGAAGGCGCTTACCACCGACGAACTTCTGGCGCGCGTCAAGGCGGGGGAGCGCGAGCTCTTCTACGACCTGGTGCGGCCCTTCGAGAAGTCGGTCTTCATGGCGGCGCTGTCAATCCTGGGCAACGAAGCCGACGCCGAAGAAGTGGCGCAGGAAGCCATGCTCAAGGCTTTCGCTCACCTGCAGCAGTTTCGCGGAGAAGCCAAGTTCAGCACCTGGCTGGTGCAGATCGCCGTTAACGAAGCCAAGGTGAAGCTTCGAAAAGACCGGCGGCACCTGTACGACTCCATAGAAGAAGGAAGCGCCGACGACGAGGGCGACTACATGCCGCGGGACTTCGCCGACTGGCGCGAGATCCCGTCGGAAGCGCTGCAGCGGCGCGAACTGAGAGACGCGCTCAGTCGCGCCCTGGCGTCGCTCAGCTCGAAAAATCGCGAGGTACTGGTGCTGCGCGACGTGCAGCATCTCAGCACCCAGGAAACCGCCCAGGTACTCGGCGTGCCCGAGCAGACGGTGAAGACCAGGCTGCTGCGCGCGCGGCTGCAGATGCGCGAGGCGCTGGCTCCCGGCATCGACGCCTCCTGGGCGAGTGGCCGCGCTGAATACAAGAAGGTCAGGCCGTGGTGAACAAGGGGAAAGGGTTCATTCAGGTGGCGTGATGGTTATCGAAATCAGTTGTCTCGAAGTCTGGCGCGAGATCTCCAACTACATCGACAACGAAGTCGATCCCGAGCTGCGCGCCCGCATCGAGTATCACGTAAAGAACTGCCAGCATTGCAGCGCCATTCTCGACGGCGCCTCCAACACGGTTCGCCTGCTGGCCGACGACAAAGCGTTCGAGCTGCCTGGCGGCTTCAGCGCGCGCCTGCAACAGCGGATTGAAAAGGAAATCGGCCGCAGAAAGTAGCTGCGCCGAACGCCGCTAGCCCGATGCCGCAGCATTCGCGGGCGAAGAGTCTTCGGTCTCAGCCATGGCAGGGGGCAGATCGGCGTTGTCCA
>DASUBK010000053.1:0-6055 GCA_035763305.1 Terriglobales bacterium
CCTCGACGTCGCCGCGCATGCAGGAACCGCCTTCGACGGCAAGCACCTGTTTCAGATCGCCGGCGATCGCATCCACAAAATCGATCCCGCGACCGGACGCGTGCTGGCCTCGATTCCCGCGCCTAACGCCGGCGACAACTCGGGGCTCGCCTGGGCCGAGGGCAGCTTGTGGGTCGGCCAGTATCGCGGCCGCAAGGTCCACCAGATCGATCCGGAGACGGGTGCGGTTCTACGCACCATCGAGTCCAACCGCTTCGTGACCGGCGTCACCTGGGTGGAGGGCGAGTTGTGGCATGCCACCTGGGAACAAGACCAGTCCGACTTGCGGCGGGTGGATCCCCGCAGCGGCGAAGTTCTGGAGACGCTCACCATGCCGGCGGGCGTCGGCGTCTCCGGCCTGGACTGCGATGGCGAGCAGTTCTTCTGCGGCGGGGAAAAGACGGGCAAGGTGAGAGTCGTCCGCCGGCCGAGGCGATCTGGAAGATAAAACTGCGGCAACGAGCGCAACCGCGCGGGGTCCGCCGACGTTCCGTCACCGTTTCAGGTAATGAAGCGCGACAGATCCTGATTGGAAAATCTTTGAGCCGGCGAGTTTTAGCTGCAATTTCTCTTGCAGGCTGCCGCCTTCCAGCAACCGTCTTCCTTCTCCCACAACGACGGGGTGAACGACCAGATGAAATTCATCCACCAGCCCGTGCTCGATGAGCAGGGAAGGAATCGTGACACCGCCGAGCCAGATGCTCTTGCCTTGTGCTTGTTTTAATCTGCGTATTTCGTCCTGGGGCTTTTCGCGAACGATGCGGGTGTTCTTTGCTTCAGGCATTTCTAACGAATGTGAGAAAACTACGATTTCCTTGACGGACACAAAAGCCTGGGCAAATTCGTTCATGGCTTTTGACTGTCCGGAATGGTTCCTTGCGACGTCGGGCCAGAAAGGAACCATCAATTCGTAGGTTTTGCGGCCAAAGGCGAACAGGCCGACATCCCGCAGGTGGTGGGCAAAGTATTCCTGAATATCGTCGCTGCCGCCGACCTTGGTATGGTCACAGCAGCCATCAACGGTAACGTTGATTCCGAAGATTACTTTCCTCATCCGTCTGGAAGTGCCTCCTGGAAACTGGAAACCAGGAACTACTTCTTCGCCACCAGCTTGTGCTCGATGGCGAACAGCGCCAGTTCCAGACGCGTCGACACGCCCAGCTTGCTGAAGATGCTGGTGAGGTGGTGCTTCACCGTGTCCTCGCGCACATTGAACTTCTCCGCGATCTCCTTGTTGCTGAAGCCCTCGACGATAGCCTCCACCATCTGGTACTCGCGCCGCGTAAGGCCGTACTTCTGCGCTGGAGACGGATCCTTGGGAATGCGGTCCAGCACCAACTCCTTGAGATCGCTGACCGGCTCGCGGCCCACCCAGTAGCTGCCGTCGAGCACGGTGCGGATAGCCTGCAGCAGCACCTGCGTGGCCGATTCCTTGAGCACGATGCCGCGGGCGCCCAGTTGCAGCGCTTCCACCATCTGCGGCGGCTCGATGGCGGCGGTGAGCAGCACGGTGCGCACCGAGTTGCGCGAGCCGTCGCGCGCCATCTCGCGCAGCGTCTCCAGGCCGGGCACACGCGGCATGGCAAGGTCCAGCAGCAGGATGTCCGGATGGACTTGCTGCGTCATGGAAACAGCCTCGGCGCCGTCGGAGGCTTCGCCCACCACGGCAATGCCGGGTTCGGACTCCAGCAAACGGCGCAGGCCGTCGCGGAAAATCGGGTGGTCGTCGGCGATCAGGATACGGACTGCGGAATTTTTTTCAGACATACGCTGCCAGCGCCCGGACGTGGGGAACGATAATCTCCAGCCGCGCCCCTTGCCCGGGGAGCGACTCGATGATCAGTTCCGCGCCGATGGCGCGTGCCCTCTCTTTTATGACTTGGGGCCCGCGGCGGGTGGCGTCCAGATAATCCAGCGTCACCCGACCCATAAAATCGAAACCCTTGCCGTTGTCGTCGATGATCAGACGGCATTTGCCTTCGGAGGAGGCGAATCGTACCAGAACCTTGCTGGCCCCGCTATGTTTTCGCGCATTGATGAGGGCCTCCTGGGCGATGCGCGCCAGTTCGCGGCAGAGCCGCGGCGGCAGGTCTACCTCCTCCAGTTCGGAGACGAAAGTGGCCTGGATACCGCTGTCGCGGCGGAAGCGCTCCACCGCGTCGGCCAGGAAGTCCAGCAGTTGCTTGGGCGTCAGGTCCAGAGGCTTCATCTGCTGCATGAGGGCGCGCAGGTCGAAGGTCTGGTTGCGCAGCAGGTCGCGGATGCGCTCCAGCTCGGAAGAGAGCGCGGCGTCGGCGCCGTTCCCGGCCACCTTGCGGCGCAGCACCTCGACCTGCATCTCGACACCGACCATCGTCTGGATGGCGCCGTCGTGCAGTTCGCGGGCCACCCGAGCGCGCTCGATGGCCCCGGCGCGCGTGCGCAGCCGCCGCATCAGGTACACGCTGTACATCGCCGGGCCGATCTGCCGCTCGATGCGCTGGGCGAAACGCAGCTCGCGCAGCCTGTCCCAGCCCAGGCGCGCCCCATGCAGCACCAGCCGGCCGCGCCACTCGCCGCCCCAGGCAAACGACACGCAGGTGAGGCGGTCGGGAAGGGGCGCCGGCGGCTGCCACCCGGAGGCCGCGCGCTGCCGCCGGCCATCGCGGTCGATCATCCACAGCGCCGGACCGCGGCGCCGCTGTTCCAGGTGAAAGGCCTCGGCGGGCATGGGGAACATTTCCGCTTCGCGCTGGGCGCCGTCGAGTTCGCGCAGGCCGACCGCCTTTTCCCCCGGCCGCAGGGTCCACTCGAAGGTGTTCAGGGTATGCGTGTTTTGCAGCACCATGCGCGCCTCGGCGCAGGGGAACAGCTGCACGATTTCCGCCATCAGGCCATACATGGCGGCGCGCACCCCGGCATCGGGCCGCGCCTTTTCCAGCAGCCGGCGCAGGAAATCGTTCTCCGCCCGCACTTCCTTGTCTTGCTCGGCCATGTAGCCGATGAGCAGTCCGATGATCAGCAGGTAGCTGGTGCGGATCACGTAGCGGTTGACTTCGAGATGGCTTTCGACCCCCAGGCGCCAGGCCGCCGGAGCCACATTGACGATGACCGCCTCCAGGCCGACCAGCGCCGTGGCCAGCAGCGCAGTCCCCAGGCTCGCCGAGAAGCCCCAGCGAATCGCCGCCGAGGTCATCACAAACACGAAGAACATGAACAGGGGGCTGTTCGGACCCTCGGTAAACAGCATGAACACCGTGGGGAAGACCAGGTCCATCAGCAACAGCAGCAGCAGCGGCACTCGGCCGGTGCGCGTGATCCGCTGCAGCACCCCCCAGATGCCGAAGCTGTACACCATGTAGGCGATGAGAAGAATGTAGGCGAGGGTGGCGTAGCGCGTGGGCTCGGTCGGATCCAGCCAGATGGCGAACAGCGCCAGCACCGCCAGCAGCACGCGGGCGGTGGCCAGCATGCGCTCGATGCGCAGCGTCTCCGCCTCGTTGCGCATGGGGCGCAAGCGGCTGAGGTACCGCATGGGACGTTGAGACCTGGCTGTCAGAGACACTCCGATGCGCTGGGGTGGCCTATCTTCCCCCGAACCGTTGCTCCGCCGCAATCGGGTATTTGCTTCAGATTGAGTCGCTTCCCAGTATAGTACGGATGTGACGGGGCTCACTGCGCCGCATCGGCCGCCCCGCTACTCTTTCTGCAGGCAAACCCGCCGGAATGGAAGGAGGGCGGTATGCGATCGCTTTCCCGGATTGCGGCTGCGCTGGTGTTTCTCGTCTGCGCCGTGCCCGCGTTCACTGCCGAAAAGCCGGTTCCTGGTCCCAAGTACGACCTCGCCACCGAAACCGTGGTCAAGGGCGCCATCATCGAATTGAAAGAGGTGGAGGCCAACAAGGGCGATATCCACCTGATGGTGAAGTCCGGCGACACGGTCTACGAGGTCTGCCTCTGCCCGCAGAAATTCCTCAACGAACTGGAAATCCAGTACAAAGTCGGGGACGAATTGCAGGTGACCGGCTCCAAGGTGAAGGATGGGGAGCGCGAGGTGCTGCTGGCGCGCGAAATCGTGCGCGGTGAAAGCACGCTCACCCTGCGCGACAAGAAGGGCAATCCCGTCTGGACGTTCCTGGTGAAGTAGTTCGGCTCGGGTGGTGTCGAACGCTCAGGCACAACGGCAAAGAAACCGCTGATTTCGCTGAGGAACGCTGAGATGGCTCAAAGAGGCCCATCAGCGTGGATCATTACCATCAGCGGTTGATCCTTTTGTCTCTCTGCGCGCTGAAACGGAAACGGAAACTTCCTACCGCGCCGTGGCCAGCGACTGCAACAGCGGCATCTCCCGGCCGCGGGCATTCACCTTCTCCACCGCTTCGATCCGCCCGTCGCGCACCATCAGCGCATAATCGAAATTGTTCACCGTCGGGCAGACATGTCGTGGCACGAGATAGAGCCAATCGCCGATGGCCGGCGGCGCGCCTGCGGCCACAGTCATCGGCAGGTGCTCCTCGCTGGGCGAACGCGGCTGCAGCTCCTCGTGGCCGAGCACGGCGCAGGTGGGCACGCCGGCATCGGCGGAGACGCTCTTGTGCCCGGCATCGCAGGTGATCGTGTCCGGACGCGGCTGGCTGACTACGCGCGAGATCACCAGCGCCGCCGGGCGATAGCCGAGTTCCGCCGGCAGTTGCGCCAGGCTGGTGGCGTCGCAGTAGACCACCGTCCCCGGCGAGGCGCGCCAGGCGAATTGCGCGCGCCGGAAGCCGGCGTAGGACACCGTGCAGGGAAATGACGGCGTACCCGCGGTGATCACCTCTTCCACCCGCACGCCGGCGCCGGAAAGTTCCTCGGCCAACTGCAGCAGGCGGTCGTAGCCGCGATGGGCGGCGGCGGTGCGCTCCTCCATCTCCAGGCCGCCGAGGTGCCCGTCGTAGTAGTGCAGCCCGCGGAAGCGCAGGCCGGCGGCGGCCACATCCTTCGCCAACGTAAGGATGCGCTGGTTCTGCTCCTGGGGAATGCCGGTGCGATTCATGCCCGGATTGACATCGAGAAAAATGCCCACCCGGCTGCCGTGCCACTGCCGCAATTGCTCCCCGGTCTCGACCAGCACGGAGATGATGGTGCGGGGAAAATCCTCCGCGATCGCCCGCGCGCGCTGCGCGTTGGCGCCCATGGCGGGATAGGCGAGCAGCACGTCGGCCGCTCCGGCTTCACAGGCGGTGATCAGCTCCAGCGTGGTGGCGCACTTGAAGTGGCGCACGCCGCGCTCGCTGAGGCGGCGCATGACGGCGCCGATCTTGGCGGTCTTCACATGCGGCCGCCAGCGATCGGCGTCGCCACCCAGCAGGCGCAGGGTGGCGTCGATGTTGTTCTCGAGCGCGTCGGGATAAATCGCCAGCGCGGGAGTCATGACGGCGGCGGCGTCGCGCAGGCGGTAGCGCTCGTCCCAGGGCAGGGAGGGAAGAAACATTTTCGGATCCGGCATGGAGATAGTGTAGCGGAGCGGTTTTCGATGGAGCAGCGGCCGTCCTCGGCGGTGCCGGTTTCCACACTTCTGGCAGGCCCCGGCGCCCTCGCCGGGGCTGCCCTGAACCCGCCTGCAATGCCGATGCCGCGGCGCCCTCGCCCGCGGCTCCCTGTCGTTACGCGCGCCATTCTTCCCATATCGGGAAATGAAGCAACTTTTTTCACTACCACTTCCGGCTTCTTTTGTTCCACGTGGAACATCGCGCTCGAAAAGGTCCGCCGCGGGCGAGGGCGCCCGCGGCCAGGTACGTTGGGGCGGCGCGTGCGGCCGCCCCGGCGAGGGCGCCGGGGCCTACCAAGTTTTGAGGAGACTCAGAGCGCCGGGTCTTGGCGGGTGAAAGTTGCAATTGTCATCCTGAGCGAAGCGAAGGATCTATGTTTTTGTTCGCTGTGCACGAGAACACCGATCCTCCGCTTCGCGCAGGATGACACCGTCAAGGCCTCGCCACGCAATGGCTTGCGGCCACACAAATTCCTGAGCCAAAGGTCATCCTTTCCTGAGGACTTT
>DASUBK010000054.1:0-17030 GCA_035763305.1 Terriglobales bacterium
CTGGAGGCCGGTCGAGGTCGACCGGCCTCCATCTGTAACCAGGAGAATTGCAGGACAATAAAGAATAAGGATTACGCGGCGACCGGAACTTCAGCAGCGGCCAGGGCCCGTCCGCGCCCCAACTGCAGCAAGTCGCGAGCGACCGCGGCGGTGGCATGGCGCGCGATGTCGTTGTACTCGCTCAAATAGGACCCGCCGATGAGCTCGATGCCCAGGCCGCGAATCCGCTCCGCGTCCACCTCGAGCGACGCGGCGCCTTCTTCGCGGTATCTCTCCAGCAACGCCGGCGAAGGCGGCGTGTCGTTAACCAACGCAAGATCGAAGATGGGCCGTCCCGCATGGCGGTAAATCGCCTCGATATGTTCCGAGGCTGTCATTCCCAGCGACTCGTTGGCCTGCGTCATCAGGTTGCAGACCAGCACCTTGAGGGCGCGCGAGGCCGCGATCGCCTCCACCAGTCCGCCGACCAGCAGGTTGGGGATCAGGCTGGTGTACAGCGAGCCGGGCCCGACGGTGATCAGGTCGGCTTCCTTCAACGCCGCCACCGCCTGGGCCAGCGGCTGCGCGTCGGCCGGCGACAACTCCAGCCGCACGATTTTCTGCCGCGCTTGCGAGATGGCGGTTTCGCCGCGCACCCGCGCGCCGTCGGCCAGCACCGCTTCCAGTTCCACGTTCGCAGTCGTCGCCGGATAAATGTGGCCGCGCGTCGCCAGGATCTCCGACGCCAGGCGCACCGCTTCCGCGAAGTCGCCGGTGATCGACGTCAGAGCAGCCACAAACAGGTTGCCGAAGTTATGGCCGTTCAGCGCCGAATCGCTGCGAAAGCGATGCTGAAACAGCGTGGAAAGCAGCTGCTCGTCCTCCGACAGCGCCACAATGCAGTTGCGCACGTCGCCGGGCGGCAGGATGTTGAGTTCCTTGCGCAGACGACCGCTGGAGCCGCCATCGTCGGTGACGGTCACAATCGCGCTCAGGCTGCTGATCGCCGGGCCGTTCCGCGGCGCGGGATCGAAGGGATCGACGACGTAACGCTTCAGCCCCTTCAGCAGCGTCGACAATCCTGTCCCGCCGCCGATGGCCACCACGCGCAGCGGCTTGATGGTATTGGCCGATCCCCCTTGTGACTCCGTCAACATCAAACCCCCGGCGTTATGGCAGCAGCGTTGGATCGCAGGGCAAGTTCGTGGGCTGCGACGGAATGCCCGCGGGCGGCGTCAGCCACGGCGGATTGGCGAAGTCGAAGAACTCCTGCATATCCATCTGGTAGGCGTCGCGCGCGGTCAGATTGGGCAGCTTGAAGCGCGTCTCGATGAATTTCAGGATCGCGGTGTTGTCGGCGACGGTGTGCGAGACGAATCCCTTGCGGGTGAAGGGCGAGATCACCAGCATGGGCACGCGAAAGCCGGTGACGGTGAAATCCGCCGGCGGGTTGATGTCCTGGATGTCCTGCGGCAGCAGGTCGGTAGGCGCGATGCCGTCGGGCGAGGGCATGGGCTGCGGCGAAACGTGATCGAAAAGGCCGCCGTTCTCGTCGAAGGTCAGGATGAACACCGAGTCCTTCCACGACTGGCTGGCCATCAGCGCGTTGACGATGCTGGAGACGAACTTGGTACCGTTCTGGATGTTGATCTTCGAACCGGGGTGATCGTCGAAGCCGCTCTTCTGCTCGATGAAAGCCACCGCCGGCAAGGTTCCGTTCTGCACGTCGGTGAAGTACTGCGACATGGGCACGAGATGGTCGATATTGGCGAGCACGAAGCTGTGCCAGTGGTTCAGCGTGGTGGCCGGACCGCCGGTGGTGGGGTCCTTGTCGTTGTAGTAGATCTTCCAGGAGATGCCGGCATCCTGCAGCTCGTGCCAGATGCTGGGCACCGGCATGGTGCCGGGATTATGCGCGTGGCCGTGGGTGGTGGCGGCGAAGGCAAAGACACGGTTGGGCGGGCTGTTGCCCATCATGGGCGAGAACCAGCGGTCCGAAGTGGCGAAGTTCTTGGCCATGAAATAGTAGTAGGGAATGTCGCTGGAATCGTAGTAGCCCATCACGCGGTGGCCGAGGGTGTCGTAGTAGATCGTGACCGCGAGATTGCTGAAGCCGGGCGCGTCCCAGTTCACCGTCACGGTGCCGCCGGGCTCCGTGGTGGTCGGACTCGCGGTCAACGTGATCTTGGGATCGGTGGTGGTGCTCGAGGGCGCAGAACCGTCGGTGGGCACCGTGACCGTGGCCAGCACCTTGCCCTGTGCGGTCATCAGGCGGAACGTCGTGGTGGAGGGAATGGCGGTGGACGCCGACCCCGACTCTCCGGTCGAACTGCCGAACTCCCCGGTCACTCCGGCGTTCTTGGCGAAGCCGTCCAGCAGCGGTTCGTTGGAGCCGGGATGGTAGAGATTGAAGTCGCCGTGCGCCGGCAGCCAGTCGGGATCCATGTTGTCGATGCAGGCGGTCTGCAGGTGGAACATGGCGAAGGGATTCCCTGCCAGGTCGAAGTTGCAGCCGTGCAGAGCGTCGCAACTGGTGGTGGAGAGCGAGGGAATGCCGTCCACGGCCTGCGAGCCGATGTAGTCGTTGAGCTTGCCGAAGTAGCTGTCGAAGGAGCGGTTCTCCTGCAGCATGAAGATGATGTGCTTGACGGAGCTGATGTCGCCCGCGACCGGAGGCGGGCTGGTGGGCGGCGGCGGCGTCGGCGGCACCGGCGGACCGACGGCCGGCGGGGGCGGCGGCGGTGGCGTGTTGGCGGCGGGATTGGCCGCCGGAGTGGTGTTCGTGCTCTGCGGCGGCGGGTTGCCGCCGCCCAGTGCGACGCATCCGGAGAGCATCGCCAGTAATGCCAGCGCGAGCAGACATTGGGTGGACTTGCCGATCTTGGTTGCCGTAGCCGTGGATTGCCGCATGACAGGACCCCGTGAGTAGCCTCTCCCAGTCTGTTTAGAAGTCAGTACACAGAGGCGAGTTGCCGTCCAGAACGGCAGCGGCGGGATGGAATTCACCAGTGTGAAAGCAGAGTTCCTGCTGCTTGCGGCACTTACTATTCGCTAAATAAAAACGACCAGGCCTGGCGGGCGCCAGGCCTGGTCGCTCTTGCGGGGGAGGGAGTGGTTAGAAGCCGCGTCCCTGCATGTAGGAGTTGGTGCGCATAAACCAGCCCGTCTCCATGCAGTACCACGGCCAGGGGAAGCCGCTGTTCACGTACTTGCTCTGTACCGAGTTCATGTAGGTGTTGACGCGCGACTTGTCGCCCATCAACGCCGCCGCCGACTGCACCAGCGCCCAGGGGAACGGGTCCTGGCTGTTGAAGGACAGGTTCGCCCATCCCGGCCAATGGCTATTGAAGGCGGCGTAGACCTGCTGCGAACGCCAATCGGAGGCTGCCACCGCGCCTTCCAGCACCGGGAACAGCTGCGCCGTGGCGTCGGCGTACCACACGCCCCAGTTCGGCGCCGCCAGCCGGCCGATGCCGTCCTTGTAGACCGCCCACGCGCTGCCCATCCACATGCCGTTGATGCCCTGCAGGTTCGAACTGGCCAGCGAGCCGTAGTAGCCGGACTTGCTGGGATCGCCCATGGCGTTGAACAGCGACGCCGCGTCCCGCAAGCCGCGATACACCTCGGCGTTGTCCATCAGGTACTTGATCTGGTAGTTCGGCTTGGCCCAGGTCAGGCCGTCGCCTTGCTGGGTCTGCGCGATCACGCCGCCGATCATGTCCAGCTGGTAGCTGATGCTCTTGAGATAGGAGCGCAGGCTGGAGTCGCCGGTCTGCCACGCCGACCAGGCCAGCGTCAGGAAGGTGGCCGCGTAGGAGTCGGTCGAGTCGGCGTCGCCGGTGGAGACTTCCCCGCTTCCGGAGACGTTGTAGTCGTACATCGATCCGTACAGGCCCCACTTGTCGGGCCAGTTGAGGTGCCGGATGTACCACTTCATCCAGTTCAGCACCGCGCCGTAGCGGTTGGGATCCTTGGTCATGCCGATGGCGGCGATGTTGGCATAGTACGGGTTGACCACGCTGGAGCTGTAGAGGATGGCGCCGTCGGAGCGGATCCAGCTCCTGGCCAGCGCGTTGGAGGCTGCCACCAGATCGTTCTGGTACTGGCTGCTGGACGTCGAACTGGTGCTGGTGCTGCTTCCCACGGTGACCGTCGCCGCCTGCTGGAAGATCGTACCCTGCGAGTTCCATGCTTTCACCAGCACGGTGTGCGTGCCGGTGCCCATGGAAAGATAAGTGTTCATCGAGGACGCGGAGGTGCTGTAGACACCCTTATTGTCCACGTAAGCCCACATACCTGTGATGGGGTAAGCGCCGCCGCCGGAGGTCGCAGTCACGTGCACCGGCGAGCC
Organism: Terriglobales bacterium; assembly: GCA_035763305.1. Lineage (GTDB taxonomy): Bacteria > Acidobacteriota > Terriglobia > Terriglobales > Acidobacteriaceae > DASUBK01. Next base: position 4,331 of record DASUBK010000054.1, read on the forward strand.
CGAACTGCTGCCCGAGGTGGGCGAGGTGAGGCTGACGTAGCCGCTGCTGGAAGTTGAGCCGACTTTCACCGTCGCGCTCTGCTGGTAGATGGTTCCGTGGGAATCCCACGCCTTCACCAGGACGGTGTGCGAACCGCTCCCGGCGTTGACGTACGTATTCAGGCTGGCCGCCGAGAGGTGATAGACGGCCACGTTGTCGAGATACACGTACATGCCGGTAATCGGCAGGCCGGAATTGGCGGTCGCCGATGCGGCCACGTGGATGGGGGAACTGACGGTGGAACCGGACGCCGGCGAACTCAAGGTCACCGACGCTGCGGCATTCAAGCTGACCAGCGCCAGCGCCGCGCAAAAGACGTATAGAGTTTTTTTCAACGCTCAACTCCTGCGGTGAATTGCTTGGTCGAGCGTAGGTGGGCATCTACTCTGCTTATATCGGCGAAAGACCTAGAGGAACTGAGAAAACATCCTGAGTAGCTGGATGGGGACTTCTACTTACGGGTACTACTTAGAGGAATTAGTAGGTTTTCTGGAAGGATTTCAGAGGGAAGATTTGGGATTTCCACTGGGGATGGAGGCGCTCTTGCAATGCGTGCTCGGATTTTCTCGCAGCACTCGGCATGGGAGAAATCATTATTGTGAAATTTTCACGCTGCACTCAATGTCCGGAGGGTTCGCCCAGCGTGAGTCGCAGCCCGATCTGCGCCAACACCGGCGAACCCAGCGTCCGCACCGGCGTGCGCCCGATGGTGAAGCGCTCGTTGGTGGCGTTCTCCACCGCAGCGAAGATTTCCACCTGCCGCGACATGCGCCGGGCGGCATAAAGATTGAGCGCGAAGAAGGGGTCCAGCGGGAACTGGTTGCGGTCGTCGTCGAATTGCAGCCCGACGCGCCGCGCGTCGGCGGCGAAGGTGAACCCATGAATGTCGCCGGCGCGCACATTCATCGTGACCACATGGCGCGGCACCTGCGACACCCACAACCCGATCAGCGCCGGGTCCACCGGCGATTGCACCACCGTGGCCTGCGCGTACTGGTAGCCGGCGCCGGCGGCGATGCGCGGCGTGACCTGCGCCTCGGCTTCGATCTCCAGGCCGCGCGAGCGCGTGCGTCCCAGGTTGTAGCGCTGTCGGGTGATCAGCGCCGGGGTCGAGGACAGGGTCAGATTGGTAACCGGGCGCGCGACGTCGGCCCAGAAGAACACCGGCCGCAGCGACACGCGCCGCATCCACGGCGTCAGCAGCAGTCCCGCTTCCCCGCCGGTGAGGCGCTCGGCACGGAGATCCTGGTTCGCTAAGGTGACCACGTTCCCAAGCCGGAAGGTGCGATAGAGTTCGTTCAGCGTCGGCGGGCGGAAGGCGCGATAGCCGGAGGCGGTTACGGCCACTCCCGTGCGCAACTGCCGCATCACGGAGAGTCGCGGGCTGAAGGCGTTTTCGCTGCGATCGGGAAACGCGGTGTCGGTCGCGACGCCCGGGGCCTGGAACGAGCCCTGACGGTTGCTCGCCCCCACATTGTTCCAGGTGTCCACCCTGCCGGCCAGGATGAAGGTCCAGCCGCCGGCGCGGATCAGGTCCTCGCCGAAAATCCCGATGGTGCGCTGCACCCCGCCTGCGTCCACCCAGGTCGAGGGCTGCGAGGCCGCGTACACCACGTCATCGCTGAAGCCCTGCACGCGGCGGAAGTCCGCGCCGGCGACGATCGTGTTCCACTTCCCCAGCGCGCGCGACCACTGCGCCGAAAAGCCCGCCTGGTCCGCCGGCACGTGCTGCACCCGCGCCAGGGTTTCGCTGTTGCGATCGGCGCCGATCGAGGCAAAGGTCTGGTGATAGTTCTGCGTGCTCCCGTACGCCGCCAGGTTAAACGAGCCTGCGGTCGCCGAATCCCACTGCACGCCGGTCGAGAGCTGGCGAATGGTGCTGTCGTTCACTTCCAGAATGGTGCCGTTGTGGCGGTCCTCGCCGAAGAGTTCGCCTCGAAGCCAAGCTTCGCCGTGCGAGAACAGCCGTTCGAGGCCCAGCGCGCCGTGCAGGTGCCGCGAATTGGCGGTGTTATCCACGCTGCCGCGCTCGGCCGGATCTACCGGGATATAGCCATCGGTGCGAAAGGCATCCACCAGGACGGTGCCGACCCACTTCCCCCGGCGCAGGCTGCCAAGGCCGGAGCCGTTGCCGGTAAGTTGGTTGGCCCCGTAGCCCTCAAGAGTGAGAAAGGAATCGCGCGGCCGGCGCGTGATGACGTTCACCACGCCGCCCAGCGCAGCGCCGCCGTAGAGGTCCGACAAACCACCCTCTCCGACTTCGACGCGCTCCACCGCCACCTTGGGCACGCGCGACCAGTAAATCCATCCGCCGAAAGGATCGTTCAGCGGCACACCGTCCTCCAGCACCAGAGCGCGGCTGGAACCGCTGGCGCCCATGCCGCGTAACGACACTCCCTGCGAGGTCGGATTGGCGGTGCGGCTGTCGGAACGGCGGAAGAGCGCGAATCCCGGCACCTGGCGCAGGGTGCCGTCGAGCGTGGGCGACGCTTGCGTCAGCAGGTCCTGCGTCCCGAGCACGACCACCGTCGAAGGCGTGTCTTCGATCTTCGACTCAACCCTCGTCGCGCTGACCGTGATCTGCTCTGCCGCCGGCTTCACCTGGAGGACGAAATCGGCGCTCGCCATTCCCGCCTGCCAATCCAGCGTCGCCGGGCTGAAGCCCTCGGCCGTCGCCGTCAGCGTGGCGGAAACGACGTTCACGTCGCGAAAGAGGAAGCGCCCGTGCGGGTCGGCGGCCTGGTGCTTTACTACGCCCTCGGCGCTCAGGGTCACCGCCGCGCCGGGGATGGCGGCGCCGCCGGCATCGCGCACTGTGCCTGCGATGTTCGAAGCGAAGGCGCAGGTAGCGGCCAGAACAGTCACGGCGACGCAGGAGCGCACATGCATAGGAGATCGGCAGCGTACTTAGATGTGAGCTGCCGCCTGGAAGGCGCCTCCGATTGCGCTCCCGCGGCAGGAGGATTACTTCCCCAAGCGTCCGCCGGGTCCGATTTCGACTTTGCCGCGCGGCGTCATGAGAGTGGCGATGATCTGCGGGCGCGCCCCGGCGCTAACCTCGGCCCGCAAGCCGATCTTCCGAAACTGCGCCGCGCACTCCTCCGGTTTGGGCGACTCGAAGCGCAGTCCCACCAGCTTGCATCCGGACGGGGAATCCTGCGACGGATGCACCGAGTCCGGCTCCCAGTGAATGAAGAACGGCAGCAGGAGCGTGGGATCTTCGAGGTTGAGCGTGGACCACCGCAGCAGCCGCCCATCCGGACGCTTGCGCGAGCCCGGTGTCGGACCCATGAAGCGAATGCCGGAGGCCTCGACGAGTTTCTTCGTGGCCGCCATGTCGCTGCTCGACGCCGCCCACTGCACCGCCTGCGGGTCCCTCAGGTTCTTCAATCGCGTCACCTGCTCCGCGGTCACTCCCGCCTGCGCCGGGTCGGGCGCGATTACCTCCAGGTAATGCCGTCCTCCCAGCGAGGCCAGCGCATTGCGCGTGCCGCGACCGGGATGACTGCCGCCGATTGCCGGACGCACTCCCGTCAGCTTCTCGAACCAGGCAATCCCCTCCTCCAGGTCAGGCGTGCCGACCAGCAGATGATCCAGGGCGTCCGCGCTATCGCGCATGCCATCCTCCTTCAGCCACGCAGGGGAGACCTTCGCCCCGAGCAGCGCGAACAGACCGCCTCCTCCCACCCGCAACGCCGACCGCCGCGTCATCGTCTTCATGGCCGGGGATTATAGTCGCCGGCCGGACTAACGGCTCGGATACCTTGCCAGGGAAACACCCGGACTGTCCGCATCCTTGCCGGATCGCCTCCGCGGTGTGGGGCCGCGGCGCCCGGGTTGCAGACTGGACGGGACTTGCCGCCTTTAACGTCGGCGTTAACCCCGGGTTTCACGGTTTTGTGATACCGTTCTCCTGTGCCGAGCCGCAAGAGGAGTCCCCGCAAGGGGAGCAAGCGCACGGTGGTGAAACTGGCGCCGGAGACTCCCGCCGCCCGCGACGAAGGTCCCCGCCTGATCCCCCTGGGTCCGGAAAAGGAAGAGCCGCGTCTCAAGCACCTCCTCGACCTCGCCGATACCGCCCTGGGCAATCACGACAAAGCGGACAGAAAGCATTGACAGCCCGGCTCCGCCGCGGCAAATCCTCCGACCGGCCGCCGGTTTTCCTCTACAATGAAGCCATGCGAAAGTGGCGGAATTGGCAGACGCGCTGGACTTAGGATCCAGTGGGGAAACCCGTGGGGGTTCAAGTCCCCCCTTTCGCACCAGAACTTATCGCCGGCTTCTAAAGCGGCTCATTTCTGTTCCCTGGGCTTGTGCCCTTGCCACACCGCTGCGCTTTCTGCGCGGTGCATTCTCCCAGTGACGACCCGACACTCCTACGTGCTGAATGCGGTTGTCTAACTGCTGCCTTGGGTTATCGTTGGCCAAGAGGTGCCATGGTCTGGGCAGCGATAGCACTGTGCATGCTGGCGAGTGGGCCGGCAGCAAACACGCTTGCGGCGCCTGGCGCGGCGCAGGTCAGCAGCGACGCCACCGTGCGCGGCAAGGAGTTCTGGCAGGGCATCGCCAAGAACGACTACAATCCGCCCGCGGGAGAAACAGCCGCGGAGCTGTCGCGGTCTCTGAGCCCGCTGCTGGCTTCTCCCGATCCCGAACTGCGCGACGAGATCGGCTACACCACCTTCGCTTACTGGATTTACCAGAAGCGGCTGCTTTCGCCCGACGACCTCCGCCCGCTGATCGCCGAATGGCTCGCCAACCTGAAAAACAATGTGGGGACAACCGGCAGCGACAGCGTGCTGCGGCGTTCCTTCTCCGCACTGGTACTGTCGGTGGTGGTGGCCCGCGACAACGCCGCGCCGTTCCTGGACGAAGCCCAGTTCCGTGCCATCCTGGAGGACGCGCTGGCCTACGCCGACGCGGAGAAGGACCTGCGCGGCTACGATCCGGAAAAGGGCTGGATGCACTCCGCGGCTCACACCGCCGACCTGCTGAAGTTCCTCGGCCGCAGCCGCTATCTGACTTCCGCCGACCAGTCCGCCATTCTGAGCGCGGTCGCGCGCAAGATGAGCACAGCAAGTCTCGTGTTCACCTTCGGCGAAGATGAGCGCATGGCGCGCGCCGTGCTTTCCCTCATCGCGCGCCCCGACTTCGATGCGGCTGCGTTTCGAAGCTGGCTGGCAATGATGAAGCCGGCATTCCCCGACGACAAGCGGCCGACGCTGGCCCAGTTGGCCGCCTACCAGAACCGCAAGAACTTGCTGTCCAAGCTCGAGGTCCTGCTGGTCGGCCTGCCCGCCGACGCGCCGCACGCGAAGGAAGTCGCGCCCGTAGTGGAAGAAGCGTTGAAATCCGCGTTCTGAGCCACGACCGCTATTGCGACTTCTTGGGAAATGGATTCTCGTCGACGGGAATGCCTTTAAGCTCGTTATAAGCGCTGGTGACCGCCGACTGTTGGAAGAAGTTGTCCCAGTTGAGACTGCGCACCAGACTGTCGCCGACCGCTGCTGCCTTCTCCCGCTTCAGGTTCACCGCTTGCTGGGTCTCTTCGAGTGATTTGCCCTGAGCCACCGCGTTCTTGACCTGCGACAGCAGCGACTTCAGCGTGTCTTCCATCGTGCGCACGCAGGCGAAATCATGCTGCACCGCGCCGTGGCCGGGAACCAGGTTGGCGACCTCGAAGGTCTGCAGCTTGTCGAGCGTGTGAATCCAGTCCTCGACGAAGGACGTGGTCGCAAACGGCACCGGCATGACCACCAGGTCGCCGGTGGCCAGCAGCTTGGCGTCGGGAACGTAGACGACGGCGTCGCCGGCGGTATTGCCCTTTCCGACGAACAGGACCTGCACCGTCCGCTTGCCAAGATCGATGTCCATGCGATCGGTGAAGGTTACGTTCGGGCTCTCGTAGCGGAACTCGGCCATCAGCGGCTCGAATTCCTCGATGTCGGCGAGCAGCGTCTTGTATCTCTGTGTGGTTGCAGCATCGAGCGCCTGGCCCGAAGCGTTCTTGCCGCTGGCCAGCATCTGCTTGATTCGCGCGGTGGCGGCGGGCAGGCTCTTCTTCTGGAGCTCCATGAACTCCGGGTTATAGACGTCGCCGTTTGCCTTGGTGCTCGGCGTGCTGACAATGGCCACGCCGGGAAACTCCTGCCGGTACACGCTGTTGCCCATCATGTGGTCGTTGTGCCAATGGGTGTTGACCACGAAGCGCACGGGCTTGTCGGTGCGCTTGCGGATCTCGGCGATCATCTGCCGCGTGAGCCGGGGGAACTCGCCGGTGTCCACCACCAGTACGCCATCCTCGCCGAAGATCGCGACCGAGTTCCCGCTCACCAGCTGCGAGCGCGTCTCCGGCGCAATGAAGGCCAGCACGCCGTGGCCCAGGTCTACGGTTTCGAAGCTGGTCATCACGTCGGCGGGTTCGCCGGCGGCCGCGGCCCAAGCGGAAAACAAGAGGATACACACCGCCATGCACGTTTTCGATAAGCGCATGATTTCTCCTGACGGTTCCCGAGCATACGGCGGCCGCGAGCGCCAGCGAAGCAGGCGGGTGCGAAAAAGCAAGCGCGGGGGCTCAGCGTACAGTCAAGATCATGACAGCCGGCTCAGCAGCGGCAGGCGGTCGCGATAGCCGCGGCTGAGAGTCAGTTCTTTTCCCGTGGTCAGCAGCACCACGTACTCGCCGGTGTACCACGGGCGCAGTTCCTGGATGCGCCGCCGGTTGACAATGACCGAGCGATGGATGCGCACGAAGTCGTACGACAGCAGCCGCTCCTCCAGCGCGTTCATCGTCTCCCGCACCAGGTACTCGGTATCGCCGGCGTGGATGCGGACATAGTTGCCCGAGGCCTCCATGTAGTCGACCTTTTCCAGGTCGAGGAAGAGCGTGCGGCCGCCGGTCTTAACGGGCAGTCTGCCGCCCCGGCGCGGCGACTCCAGCAGGCGGTTCAAGGCGACGGGCGCGGTACGGCGAGACAACTGCAGTTGCCGCAGCGCGCGCTGCAACGCGGCCTCGAAGCGGTCGGCGCCGAACGGCTTCAGCAGGTAATCCAGCGCCTGCACCTCGAAGGCGCGCAGGGTGTAGCGGTCGTAGGCGGTGACGAAGATGGTCACCGGCATCTGCTCCGCTCCCACTTCTTCGATCACGCCGAAGCCGTCGAGTTCCGGCAGTTCGATGTCGAGGAAGACGATGTCGGGGCGCAAGCGGCGGATCTTCTCCACCGCGCTGCGGCCGTCGCGCGCCACGCCCAGGCGGCACACCTCGGGGTGGCTGTCCAGCAGCTTCTCCAACGCGGCCGCGGGCAGTCGTTCGTCTTCCACGATCAACGCGGTCACCGGCTCCACGCACCCTCCTCGATAGCCTGTTCTTCGGAAATTGGACGGAATGGAACGGAGATGGTAAGCCGGACCTCGCGCGGCCTCTTCTCCAGCCGTACCGAGAAGTTGTTGCCGAAGGTTTGGGTGAGGCGCGCGCGGGTGTTGGCCAGGCCTAAACCGCTCGAGCCGCCGTTGCCGCCGGACGGCCGATAGTCGTTGGTGATGCAAAGGGTAAGCCGGTCGCCCGCCTTTTCCGCCGCGATGGTCACTGTGCCGCCGCCGGCCAGTTTGCCGACGCCGTGGCGAATGGCGTTCTCCACCAGAGGTTGCAGCATCATGCTGGGCACGGACGCCACCAGCGCCTCGCGATCGATCTTGCGCACCACCTGCAGGCGCTCGCCGAAGCGCGTGCTCTCGATGGCGAGATAGGCGTCGAGAAACTCCAGTTCGCGGCTCAGTGGAACCACGTTGGTCGCCAGGCGGTCCAGCGAAAGCCGCAACAGCAGGCTGAGCCGCTCGATCATCTGCTGCGCCTTGCCGCTGTCTTCCGGCGCCAGGCAGTGGATCGCATTCAGGGTGTTGAACAGGAAATGCGGCTGCAGCTGCATCTTGAGCAGGCTGAGTTCGGCATTGGCCAGCTGCGCCCGCAGTGCCTCTTCGCGCAACCCGCGCACCCGGCTCTCGGCGGCATAGCGCCAGGCGTGGAAGCCGGCGGCGGTCAGCGCGAACGCCAGCGCGTTATCCAGGGTAAAAGATCGCGCGCAGGTGAGTACCTTCTGCCAGTAGGTCCACTGCGAGACATCCATGCCGACGCCATACAGAGGGAGCGAAACCGGCCGGAGCAACGAGTGAACGGTGGTAAATACCAGGAACAGGAGGGCGTATACGACGAAGCGCGACGGCCATCGGCGCTGCTTGGCGTTGAAACGCAGCAGCGCCCAAAGAACGGGCAGGCTCAGCGCCGCTTTGAGCCAGGCGTTGCCCAGGCCCAGTTGCAGCGCCCCGGCCAGCGTAATCCAGTGTTTGCCTTCGAAGGTGGAGTAGTACTGAAAAAAGGCGATGACGCCGAAGATCGTCCAGATGGCAAACACCGCTGCGCATAGCTTCAGCCAGCTGCCGGCCTGGGGTTCGGACTGGAGTCTTACCTCGCGCAAGCATTGCCACCCGGCTCCAGCTTACCGGCATCGGCATGCAATTCAAGTATTTTGGCGGCAGCAGAAAGTACGTCCAGCCCACGCTTTGCTGCCCCCTGTCTGGAGGCCGGTCGACTCGACCGGCGAAACGCTTCCTGTGCTGGAGGCCGGTCCACCCCGACCGGCACCGCGCTGGGCTACCCCGCTTCTGCCTGCTTGCGCCTGGCGCTGACCTCCGCCGCCATCTGCGCGACTTTCTCGATGCGCCGCATACGTGATTCCGGATTGCGGTAGTAGAAGATGGACAGCAGCTGCCCGCGCCGCTGCGTCGGCGTCATCTGATTCCACCCCGCCAGCGCGCCGGGATAGCGCGCCAGAACACTGCGGATCATTGGCGGCAGCTCGTGCTCCGCGTCCATGGTCTCGTACAGGCGCTCCGCCAGTTGCTCGCTGCGGCGCGCGCGCACCCCGGGATTCTTGGACTCCGCCACCCAGTCGGCGATCGCCTTGCGGGTGGAGAAGTTCAGTGAGGTGTCGAACCAGCGGCGCAGCGAGCGATCTTCCTTGAAGTAGCGCACGAGCTCCGACGGAAGCTCGATGGTGCGCTCGGCCACGTCCGGCGCCAGGCGCAGCCGGACCACGCTTCCCGCCTTGGCGTTCGCCCCCGCCTGCACCTTGCGATTGACGTTCAGGAAGTGGTTCCCCTTGCCGTCGGGAAATAGCGCCGCGCGAAAGGCGAAGCCGTTGATCTCGCCCGCCACCCGGAAGTGGCCGCGCCGGCCCCAGGTCTTATGGACGTCGAAGGGAATGCGCACGATGATCCAGTTCAGGCGCGAGCCCATGCGCTCCAGCGGCGCGGAGAACGATTTGGCGGCACTCTTGGCCATCGCGTGATCGGGTTATCTCACCATTGGGTCATCGGGTGATGGGGGCACTCGCCCGCGAACGATCCGCCTTGCACATCACCAGATCATCAGATGGCCGGATCACCAGATATCTACCACGAATCGCACTTCTCCGAACCGGCAACTGGCGACCGGCAACTGGCGACCGGCAACTGACAACCGAACTGGCGACCGGCGACCGGCGACTGTAAACTCTCTCCATGGCTTTTCCCAATCAACCCAACATCAAGCTTCTGAACACGCCCGACTACCGCGATCACTACGCCAACAGCGTCCAGGTGCGGGTCAACGTGTGGGATTTTTTCCTCGTCTTCGGCACCCTGCAGCCGCGCAGCGAGAGCGAGGTCGAGGTGCACAACTTCGCCGGGATTTATCTCAGCCCGCAGCAGGCCAAGGCGCTGGTGACCATCCTGGAGCAGAACATCGTGCAGTACGAAAAGACCTTCGGCGAGATCAAGCTTGACCCCAAGCTGGCGGGGCCGGGCATCGTCAACTGAGGCGATGGCGCCGCGCGACAAGGTCGTCGAATTTCCCCCGCCGCGCGCCGCCGTTGCGCCCGCGCCATCCTTCCGGCTGCTGCTGCGGCCGCTCCCCTTCTTCGTATTGCTGTTCGCCTGCCTCACCGCGCTGCACGCTTCCCTGCTGCGCCTGCCCTACTTCTGGGACGAGGCCGGATACTACGTGCCCGCGGCGCGCGATCTCCTGCGCGGTGAGTGGATCCCGCAATTCAGCAACGCCCATCCGCCGCTGGTGATGGCGTGGCTGGCGGCGTGGTGGAAGGTTCTTTCTTTCACCCCGCTGGTCACCCGGACCGCGATGCTGGTCATCGCCGCCTTCACTCTTGTCGGCGTGTACCGGCTGGCCAAGGTGGCGATCGGCGGACGCGAGACGACGCAGCGCGAGGTGGCACTGGCGAGCGTCGTCTGCACGGCGCTGTTTCCGGTGTTCTTCGCCCAAAGCTCGCTGGCGCAGGTGGACCTCGCCGCCGCCGGATTCACGCTGTGGGCGCTGTCGTTCTATTTGGAAGACCGGCTGGCGATCGCGGTTTCGCTATTCGCTTTCGCCGCAGTGACCAAGGAAACGGCGATTCTCGCGCCCCTCGCGTTGCTCGCCTGGGAGATCGTGCAGCGCGCTTTCGGCGGGCCGGGCATGAACGCGGTGAGATTGTTCCCGATTCGCCCGCTGCAGCGCACGCTCGCCCTGCTGCTGCCGCTGGTTCCGCTGGCCGCCTGGTACGCCTATCATTACCACCGCACCGGTTACGTCTTCGGCAATCCGGAGTACGTGCGCTACAACATTGCCGGCACGCTGCATCCGGCGCGCATCGCCGCCGCCGCGCTCACCCGCCTCTGGCACCTGCTGGGCTACATGAACATGTTCGTGCTCACCATCGCCGCCGCCATGGCGATGCGCCTGCCGCCGCAACGCGAGGTCAGCCGCGGCAACGGACGCGGCGCCGTGGAGCGCGCCCGCATTCCCCTGCGCATCCAGATGGTGTTCTACGCGGTGATCGCGGCGTACGTCGTGGCCTTGTCGGTGATCGGAGGGGCGGCGCTGGCGCGCTACCTGCTTCCGGTGTATCCGCTGGTGATTGTGCTCTGCGTGGCGACGCTGCGCCGCCGCCTGCCATGGTGGAAGGCGTTTGTCGGCGTCGTGAGCCTGGCGTTCGTCATTGCGCTGGTGGTCAATCCTCCGTATCGCTTCGCGCCCGAGGACAATCTCGACTACGCCACCTACGTTCGCCTGCACCAGGCGGCGGAGAAAGTGCTGGAGACGAATTACGGTGGACGAACGGTGCTGACCGCGTGGCCGGCATCGGATGAGTTGGCCGAGCCCTTCCTCGGCTACGTGCAACGCCCGGCGCGCGTGCTTGCGGTGGACGATTTCACCGCCGGGCAGATGCTGCTGGCGCGGCAGGAGGCCGGACGCTACGACGTCGTTTTCGCCTTTTCCACCAAGTACGAGCCGCGCCTGCTGCTGCAACTGCCCTTCTGGGAGCGCCTGCAGGAGCGCTACTTCGGCTATCACCGCGACCTGCCGCCGGAGGCAATCGCCCAGTTGCTCGGCGGTCGCCTGGTCTACGTCAAACGCGACGGTGGTCAGTGGGTAGCGATTATCGCCATCGAGCATGCGGAAGAAGCGCGGCTCAGCCGTTAGCTGCTAACGCCGCAGGTAAAGAATCAGGTTCCCCGCGCGGTCGAGTTCGTACTCCACGCCCGGCGGAACGACGGTCGTGGCGCTGTACTCGGTGACAATCGCCGGGCCGCGCTGGCGCTTGGCGATGGGCAACGATTCGCGGGCGACGATCGCAGCACGCGCGGGCTTGGCGGAGAAAACCACCGCCGCCGACTGCGGCGCGGACGCGCCGCCGGACAGGCGAGGGCGCCTGTCCCTACGTACTCCCCTTTTGTCCCCGCCTGACTTCGGCGGCTCCGCGGGTATGCGGGCGCGCAGGCGCACGGTCACGATCTCCACTTCGCGCTGCGGATGGCTGTAGCCATAGCGCCGCTGGTGCTCGGCATGAAAGGCGGCCAGCAGACCGCGTCCCGCGGCGACGTTCAACTCATAACCCTGCCCGCGATAACGAAGGTCGGCAGTGGCCTCCCAGTGAATCTTGCCGCGCCAGTTCTCTTCGCGGAACGCCTTCTCCGCCGCGCGCTTCATCTGCCCCAACTCGCGCTCCATGCGCGGGAGCAATTCGCGTTCGCCGTCGCCCGACGCGCGCCACAACACCGTACGCGAGTAGTCCTTCACCACGTCGCTGACCAGGATGCCGTAGGCGGACAGAGCGCCGGGCAGCGCGGGCACGATCACCCGCGGAATTCCCAGGCCCGACGCCAGTTCGCAGGCGTGCAGCCCGCCGGCGCCGCCGAAAGCGACCAGCGCGAACTCGCGCGGATCGTAGCCGCGCTCGATGGAGACCACGCGAATCGCCTTCTCCATGGTCGCGTTGACTACACGAATCACACCGGCGGCGAACTCCTCCACGCCCAGAGTCGATCCCGCCGCTTTCAGCCACTGGCGCACCATGCGCCGCGTGCGCTCGACATCGAGGGTGAAGCCGCCGCCAAGAAACTGGTCCGGTCGCAAGCGTCCCAGCAGCAGGTTGGCGTCGGTGACGGTCGGCTGCTCGCCCTTGCCGTAGCAGATCGGGCCGGGATCGGCGCCGGCGGATTCCGGCCCCACGCGCAGAGCGCCGGCGGCATCGAAGCGCGCCAGCGATCCGCCGCCCGCGCCCACGGTATGGATGTCGAGCATGGGCACGCGCACCGGCAGGCCCGCGACCTCAGCTTCGTTGGTGGCGC
>DASUBK010000055.1:0-4583 GCA_035763305.1 Terriglobales bacterium
GGTACAGCAGCACCGGGGCCATGACCGGAAGGTCTAAGTTGCCCGTCGGTAAGTCGCGGAGGCGGCAGCGGGCCACGATAATCGGGGTGCGCCATGACAGTTTGCTGGAGGTCACGATGGAAAGAGTCGTGCGATTGGCAACGCTGTCTGTGATGTTGTTGTTGGCGACCGCGGCCTCGGCGCAGCGGATCGTCATCCGGGTGAGCACGCCGGTGCTGTCGCGCGGCCTGTCCGGCACGGTCTCGCTGGCGCCCGGGGTCACGGCCCGCGGGGCGCTGGTGGAGGAGTGCGGCAAAGACTGGGGCGGCATCGAGTCGGTCACGCTGACCGACGCGCAAGGCCACTTCGATCTTCCCGACGTGGTGCCGAGCAGCACCCACTACCTGCGAGTCTCCCTCGACAACGGCGAGCGCCTGCTGGTGAAGGTGGAGGTCGAAAAGCAGGCCACCGGCGATCTGCGGCTGTCGTTCCTGCCGCACTACTGAGCCGGAGCTCTCAGCTATTTAGCTCTTAGCCATTAGCTTGTCTGGAGTTGCGTGAATGCTCGTCTCCCGCTTGTTGACGCCCAGAGGCAAAGAATGCGATCGAACACTCCCAAATCAAGCTACAGGCTAAGAGCTAACAGCTAAGAGCTCCTCCTTTGGCGCCATGGAGTAGAATGCGCGCGCCATGCGAAACGGTCTCTCGGTCTTTCGGTCGGTCGGTCTCACTCTCCTTACCGCTTTTTTCCTGGTAACTGCGGCGGCGCTCGCGCAAACGGCCGGCGCCTCGTTGGAGCAGCGCGCCCAGCAGTCGCTGCCCACCATCGAAGGCAAGCTGCAGGCGAAGGGCCTGCAGCAGGCGGTCACCGTTATTCGCGATCGCTGGGGCGTGCCGCACATCTACGCGCAGAACCAGCACGACCTGTTCTTCGCCCAGGGCTACGTGCAGGCGCAGGACCGGCTCTTCCAAATGGAGTTGTGGAAGCGCACCGGGCGCGGCACCCTGGCGGAAGTTCTGGGACCGAAGGCGCTGCAGCGCGACGTCTACGCCCGCATGCTGCGCTATCGCGGGCCACTGGAGGAGGAATACACCAGCTACGCGCCGGACGCGCAGGCAATCATGACCGCCTTCACCGACGGCATCAACGAGTACATCCGCCAGGTGACGGCGCCCGGCGGCAAGCTGCCCATCGAATTCCAACTGGCGGGATTCAAGCCCGAGCCGTGGCGGCCCGAGGACTGCCTCAATCGCATGGCCGCCTTCAGCATGACCAACAACGCCAAGCGCGAGCTGCACAACGCGCACCTGCTGACGGTTGTCGGGGAGAAGAAGGCGGAGCTGTTCCTGCAACTCGATCCGCCGGTTCCATTGCAGGCCCCTGCGGGCGTGGATTATTCCGGGCTGAGCGAGGATCTGCTGAAGGAAATGGTGGGCAGCGACACGCGCATCGAGTTCCCTGCTCCGGGCGCGGCGACGAGCGAATTGTGGAACGACCCGCTGCTGCCGCCGGGCGTCATCGGCAGCAACGACTGGACCGTGTCGGGCAAGCTGACCGCCAGCGGCAAGCCGCTGCTGGCCAACGACCCCCACCGCACCATCGCCGAGCCGTCGCTGCGCTACGTGGTGCACCTGGTCGCGCCGGGCTGGGATGTGATTGGCGCCACCGAACCGGGGCTGCCGGGCGTGAACGTCGGTCACAACCAGCGCCTCGCCTGGGGCTTCACCATCTTCGGCGTGGACCAGCAGGATCTGTACCTGGAGACGCTGAGCGCGGACGGCACGCAGTACAAGACGGACAGCGGCTGGGCCAAGGTGGAGCGCGAGCAGCAGACGTTCCAGATCAAGGGCGCGCCGGAGCAGACCGTCACCATCGAATACACGCGCCACGGTCCCATCGTGTGGAAGCAAGGGACGCGCGCGCTGGCCTTGCATTGGGTCGGCGCGGAACCGGGCACGGCGGGCTACCTGGCCGGGCTCAGCGTGGACCGGGCCAGGAACTGGCCGGAGTTCCTGGCGGCGATGGATCGCTGGAAGGTGCCGTCGGAAAACATCGTGTACGCCGACGTGGACGGCAACATCGGTGAATTTTCCGCGGGGCTAACGCCCATCCGGTCCAAGGTCGCGGGGAAGCAGTGGACGGGCCTGCTGCCGGTGCCGGGCGTGGGCGGTTACGAGTGGCAGGGATGGGTAGGAAGGAAAGACCACCCGCAGTTCTTCAATCCACAGCAGGGCTTCGTCGCCACCGCCAATCACAAGATGATCCCGGAGAATTATCCCTACGCGGTGGGATTCGAGTGGGCGCCGCCGGACCGGGTGAATCGCATTCGCGAAGTGCTCACCGGGGACCGTGACCGCAGGCACAAGATCGCAGTGATCGACATGGCGGAGCTGCAGAACGACGTCACTTCCCTGCCGGCGCGGCAGCTGGTGGCGCTGCTGAAGAACGTCGCCGAGCAGGAGAAAGACGAGAGTCAGCCGGTCAAGCTGCTGACGAATTGGGATGCGGCATTGACGCGCGACTCGGCCGCGGCGGCGCTGTACGAGGTCTGGATCGCCAAGCTGAAGAAGGCGGTGCAGCAAGCAGTGGTGCCGGAGGCGGCGCGGAAGATGGTGACGCCCGGCATTGGCTGGGACCTCATGGCGCTGAACCATCCGGCGGCGGCGGGTTTAGGCGACGTGCAGAAGGCGCACCGACTGATGCTCGACACCCTCTCCGACGCCGCCGCGGAGCTGGCGAAGACGCAAGGCGCTGATCCGGCGAAGTGGAGTTGGGGCAAGCTGCACACGGTGCGCTTCCGCCATCCGCTGGATATGTATCCCGAGGCGGCGGCATTCGATCACGGCCCGGAGGCGCGGCCCGGCGACGGCACCACGGTGGACGCGACCTCGGGCAGCGGCTTCTCGCAGACCAGCGGCGCCAGCTATCGCGAGGTCTTCGATCTGGGCGACTGGGACCGCTCGCTGGGCGTCAACACGCCCGGCGAAAGCGGCCAGCCCGGCAGCCCGCATTATGCCGACCTGCTGCCGCTGTGGCTCGAGGGCGAATACTTCCCCATGTCGTACTCGCGCGCGATGGTCGACAAGAACGCCAAGGAGCGGCTGGAGTTGACGCCGTAGGGGCGGTCGGCCGTCGGCCGCGGGCTGAAGGCGTGTCGCAAAAGACAACGCGCCCAAATCGAGACTGCAGTGGAAAAATCGCTTCGTCCCTGGTTACCTCCGGGCGGTTCTAAGTGCACTGTTCCTGGGCAGTTGCGGTTTTCCACAAGCTCGGAGGTGCAATTCGGTACCGCTAACCGTCGGGGTGCGTTAGGTACCAAAGTACTCTGCCCAATTGGGCCGGGTTTTGGCACCTTATCGTCATGGCCACGAAGCTCCTATCGGCGGTTTTTCCCCTGTTCGGTTGTGCCCACGAGTTCTCCTGGCCGCGGCGGTGGGGAGATGGGGAGTACTACCAGGTCTGCCTGCGCTGCGGGGCGGAGTTCGAGTACGACTGGAGCACCATGTCGCGCCGGGAGCCGCGGCAAGCGGAGATCTCCGACAGCGGACCGTCGCCCAAGCCGGAGCGCCGAGCCAATAGCTGGCGCCCGCGAGCGCGCCGTCTGGCGGTGGAGCTGCCGGTGCGCTTCCGCGTGCACGGCGGCCGCACGTGGTTTGCCGGCGTGGTGAAGAACGTCAGCAAGTCCGGGCTGCTGGTGGAGAGCGGCGACGCGCCCGAGGCGGGCACCGACCTGGTGATGCTGTTCGAGATGCCGCGGGAAATCTCCGGGCAGGACGGCGCGAAGGTCATCGCCCAGAGCCGGGTGGTGCGCGTCACCGAAAACATGATCGCGCTGGAGATGAAGGAGTACCACTTCCTCCGGCAATAAGAATTAACCGCAAAGGACGCGAAGGCGCGCAAAGGACCAATCCTTTGCGCGCCTTTGCGTCCTTTGCGGTGAAATAGAGCTACGGCTCGATGTGCGAGGTGGCGTACTTGTAGTCCTTGTCGAAGTAGCGCACCAGGCTGTCCACCAGCCGCAGGTTGATGGCATTCCCTTTGTAATCCTTGCCCAGGGCGATGCGATCGCGATATTGCAGCAGGGCATGACGATCGTGCTGCAGGAACGCGATGGTCGCCCGCACGTAATCGTTCCAGCGCAGCGGATGGGCGGCGAAATCCTCCTTGGCGGTCAGACAGGTGCGCGCGTACTGAATCGCTTCGGCGTAGTCGCCCTGCGTGGCCCGTAGCTGCGCCACGTGCCAGCGCAGTGAGTTCTGCGTTGCATGGTTGACGCGGATGTATTCCTCGATCAGGTCGGCGGCCTCCTTGTCGCAGCCGGCTGCGGCCAAAACGCGAAAGCCGGAATCCATGGTCTGATCGAACTGCTGGTAGGGGAGCTTGAAGTCGGTGGCGCGATGCTGCTCCAGCAGAGCCTGGCAGTCGGCGGCGGCGCCGGGCAGCACGCATGCCAGCAGCAAAGAAGCGACGAGAGCGGCGCGGGACAGTGTCAACGGGAACCCTTCTCGGAGCCCAACATCCTGATACTGGAAGTCACCTTCCAGCAAGATGTGTCCCACGGAAAGTGGGACGAAGCGGAAATCCAGAGGCCAGATGCGGCGGG
>DASUBK010000056.1:0-11926 GCA_035763305.1 Terriglobales bacterium
GCGCAGCGACCTGGAGCGCGGCAACATCCTGAATTTCTGGGCGGCGAAGTACAGCCGGCCGCTGCTGGTCACCGCCGGGCACAACGTGCAGGCGGACGCGCTGCTGGAGTCGCTGAATGCCGCCAGCGCGGTGGTGGTGCCGCTGCTGGTGAGCAATCGCAGCCTGGGATCGCTACAGCTGTACTCGTCGCAACCGGCAGTGTTCACCCGCGAAGATGCGCAGCTGCTGTGGATTCTCGCCCTGGTGGCGGAGAACCTGCTCACCCGCGAATACGCCAACGAAGGACTCATCACCTTCGCCTTCACCGATTTCCTGACCGGGTTGAAGACGCGCGGCTACTTCGAGCAGCAGCTGGAGCTGGAGGTCAAGCGCTCGGAACGCAAGAAGACGCACTTCGCGCTGCTAATGGTGGACATCGATCACTTCAAGCAGCTCAACGACACCTACGGCCACCACGCCGGCGACCAGGTGCTGCGCGATGTGGCGTCAATCCTGATGAAAGACATGCGCGAGGTGGATACGGTGGCGCGCTACGGCGGCGAGGAGTTCGTGCTCATCCTGCCGGAGACCAGCGGGCCGGGAGCGCTGCTGGTGGCGCAGCGGCTGCGGCGCGCGGTGGAGCAGGCGAAGTTCTTTGCCGGCTCGCCGGGCGCGACCGAGCGGCTGACCATCAGCATCGGCATTGCGGTGTTCGACAGCGACGCGCAGTTCAAGAGCGACCTTATCGAGTTTGCCGACGCGGCGCTCTATGCCGCCAAGTCGCGCGGGCGCAACCAGGTGCTGCTGTACTCCGACCTGGCGCGCGACAACCGGCGGGAGGCGTCATGAGCACGGTGCTGGCGCGGGCCAAGCAGCGGGCGGCGGCGCCGCCTGCCGGGCCGGAGTTAGCGGGACGGCGCGCGCTGCGGCGATGGAAGGTGCTGCACGCCTGCGCCTCGGCGGCGCCGGTCGCTTTATTGATGGAAGCGCAACTCGACGCGGGCATGGCGCCGTCCTTGCTGGCCGCGGAAGCGGGAGCGCTCGCCGGCCGCCGCGGACTGCTGAATGCGTGGAGCGACGTCAAACATTGGAAGACGCAGTTGGCGGCGAAGGCGGCAGGTGTCGACCTGGTTCACGCCCACGAGTTTGCCTGCGGCATGGCGGCGCTGCGCGCGGGCATCCCTGTGGCCTATGACTTTGGCGCGCCGGTGGAGGATTCGCAGGGGGGAAGATTCGTGGCCGGCGCCTGGCTGCGGCGCTCGATGCGCGCGGCGGAACAGTTCCTGCTGGCGCGCGCGGGAGCGGTCGTAGTGCATTCCCACTCGATGTGGGACCGGGCGGTGGAGCGCGGCGTCGGGGTGGAGGACCTGTTCCTGGTGCCGGAGCCGGTAGCAGTGTGGCCGGGGTCTGGAAACCGGGAGCACGGGTCAGAGACCCGTGCCACACAGCCTCCCGCCACACAAGCTGTCTGTCTGTACGCGCCGGGAATTGCCGTTCAGCCGCAGGGCATCTCGCCCGAACTGCGCACGCTTCTGGAGGCGTTCGCCTTCGTGCGCGAAGAACTGGAAAGCGCGCGCCTGTATCTGGAAGTGGAATCCGGCGCCGAGGCGGTGTTACGCGAGTTGCTGTCGGTTACGCCCTGCGCCGAGTCGCTCGACGTCATCACTCCGCTGCAACGGTCGCGAGCCATTGCGGACGCCGATGTCGTGATTTCGGCAGCGCCGCTGGGCGAGGGGCCGGACGCGGTCGCGCTGCAGGCGCTGGCACGAGGGTGCGCCCTGCTGGCGGCGGATCGCCCGCAAACCCGCGAGGTGAGCAGCGAAGGACGCGGCTGCCTGTGGTTCCGCCGCGGTGACGGGCGCGACCTGGGGCATCGCATGGCGTTTCTGGCGCGCAATTCCGACTTCCGCGCCGCGCTGGGCAGCGCCGGGCAGGCGCATATCGCGGCTACGCGCGGCGGGCGCGCGGTGGCGGAGATGTATGACGCAGTCTACCGGCACGCCTTCGCACGTCATCCCGGTCCCGGCGACTTCCTTCCGGCGCGACTGCGCATGGCGCAGGTGTGCGTGTAATTTCAGATTGAAGATTTCAGATTAAAGATTGGCCGAGTGTCGCCTGGACGTTCAACGCGCGCAAAAACCAAGCGCAAAGAATTCCTGCGGATCCACGCGAATCCCAGAGGCGAAGCAGGATCCTGGACAATCTTCAATCTGAAATTTGCAATCTGAAATTCCGCTAGTTCTGCGGATTGCTTGGCGGGCTGGGGCGGCCGGGAGTGAGGCCCATGTCGGACATGCCGCGCAGGATGTCGCGCTCCTGGTCGCTGAAGCGGCTCTTGTAATCGTCGGAGTCGAGCGCCTTCTGGCGGTCCTGCGGCGACAGGTCGCGGAGGTCGCGGAAGCCGCGGTTCAACTCCTGGCGGCGGTCCTGCGGCAGGTCGCGGAACTGCTGGAAGAGCGAGCGGGCGCGCTGTTGCTGATCGGGCGGCAGGTGCTCGAACACGTCCATGCGATTGAGGATCTGCTGCTGGCGCTGCTGCGGCAGGTTATCGAAATTCTGCAACTGGTTGCGCAGCCGCTCCTGGCGTTGCGGGGAGAGGCGCTGATAGGTCGGATCCTTTTCCAGATCCTGCAGCCGCTGCTGGGGACTCATGCCCTCGCGCTTGCGCAGCCAATCTCCCATATGAGGGCCGGGACCGTGGAGACGAAAGCCGGGCTGGTTATTGCCTTCCGGCTGGGCCTGCGGGGGACGCTGCTGCTCCTGGCGTTGCGCGGGCGGCGCCTGCTGCTGCGGCGCCGGGCGAACCAGGTCGCGCCGCACCGGGCCTTGAGGTCCGCGGCCGCCACGACGCTGGGCGAAGGCCGCGCCGGCGCTCAGGCCGAGCGCCAGCAGAATCGAGATGGAAACACGGGCCGTCATGGGTACGGGCCGCCTCAGTTGGAAGTGGGCGGGTTGTCGATATCGTCTAACAACTCGAAGTCGGCAAACAAGTCGTGATTCTTGTCCAGGTACTGAAGGTCTCCCACCGCGGTACCCGGGGTGTTGAGGTTGACCACGGTCGTGGTCGGGTTGGATTGCCGCAGCAGGTTTCCGCCCTGGAACAGGCCGATGCTGATCACCACCAGCAGGGCGGTGATGGCCACGGCGAAGGTGGGCCGGCGGAACCAGGCCATCCATCCGGCGGGCACGTGCTCGCGCTCTTCGCGCAAGCGGGCGCGCAACCGGGTCATGAAATACGGCGAGGTGTCGGCCGGGGCCTGCCACTCGTCCAGGACCGCCATGGTGCGGCGGAAGGACGCCAGCTCCGCCGCGCACTCGGCGCAGGAGGCCAGATGATGTTGCGTCTCTCCCGCGGGCGGATTGCCGGCCGCGAGATCGAGCAGTTGTTCGCGAAAGTCCCTGCAGTTCATAACCGCCTCAGATAAATTCCTTCAACCGTTCGCGCAGAGTTTCATAAGCGCGAAACAGAAGAGACTTAGTGGCCGATTCACTCAGGTTCAACACCTGGGCGATCTGGCGATAATCGAGCCCCTGGTACTTGTGCATCAACACCGCGTTGCGCTGCCGCTCGGGCAAGGCGTGCACGTGCCGCCGGATGGCCGCCAGGCGCTCGGCCCGCAGCAAGTCCTGTTCGATGTTGGGACGAGTGTCGGCCACATCGAGCGTGGTGCCGGTCTCCTCGTCCGGTTCGTCCAGGCTGACGCTGCCCTGCGCCCGCTCGGCCTTGGTGTCGCGGGCGTAGTTGGCCGCCAGGTTGGTGGCGATCCGGTACAGCCAGGTGCTGAACTTGGCCTCGGCGTTGTACGTCTGCCGCGAACGGTAGACGCGCAAGAAGACTTCCTGCGCCAGTTCCTCGGCGACCGAGGTGTTATGCACCGCGCGATACATGAAGCTGAGCATCGGACGGCGAAACTTCTCGACCAGGAACTCGTAGGCGGCATCGTCGCCCGCCTTGGCGCGCAGCATGACCTCGGCATCACTCAGCGCCTCGTACAGCGCGGCGCCCAGTGGAGATGCAGGAGCCTCGTTGCCGGGAACCAGACCGGTCCCGAGCACGGGCCCATTCATCGCCAGGGTGCTCACACTGGAGCTAACCCCTCCGGGTGCTGAAAGTTGCGTCCCGGGAGGGGCTTTTGCCGGGCTGCCGGAGCGAGTCGGTTTGGGCGATTCGGCCATGCAGGTCGAGGGTATTGTACCGGAAGCAAAGGGGCTAGGGGGCTAGGGGCTGGGGGCTAGGGACGGAGGCTGCCGGGAGATTACTTTGGTGTTTTCGACACCGCGGTGCGGAACCGTTTGCAGCCGGGTTGGTATCGGCTCCCAAGAGCTTCGGTCATCGAGCGCTAGCCGCCCAGCCCCTAGCCCCAGCCCCTGCTGTTTTCCAAAATCCCAGCGCTCTCGTATAATGGCGTTGGTGCTTACCGCACACCGCAGTAACCCAAGCAACAACTGAAAAGGACTGGGCGCTTAACTCAGCGGTAGAGTGCCATCTTCACACGGTGGAAGTCGTAGGTTCGAATCCTACAGCGCCCACCAATCCTCTTTTTGGACAAGCAGTGGCCGGTTCCGGCGGTTCCAGAACGGGCCGGAACGAAGGCGAATCTTTCTGCGGCGGGGCGACTCTAATCGCCAGCACCTGCAGGGCTCGGTCCCGCAGGTGTGGCCCCAGGGGGAAAGGGAAGCGGCGGGCAAAAGGCTTGCGCTTCCACAGGCGGAGTGAGTAACATCGCTTTTGCCTCCCGGCATGATCCCCGTGCCGAATGTTGCGCGCAGGAATTTCCAGGCGCCCGACGAACGAGAAACAGATCACGACATCCCGAACTCCAGGGACGATTTGCATCTGCGGGAAGACATCGTGAAATGCGCGCTCGACGCCGCGAGTTGAGGATCTCAGCGGCGGATGACGGGCAGCCGACTCCACAACGGACGCAATCCCAACGGGTTCCGGTTCCCAACCGGAGACCCAGAAGAGTACCTATGAACTTCGGACCGAAAGGCCCCTCCAGTCATGGAGGCGGCAAGAGCCGCCGGCGGCGCAACCGCCGCGGAGGTCCGGGCGGACGTCCCGGACAGAACCAGCAGAACAATCACCAGCAGCGCGGCGACGGCCGGCAGAACGTCTTCACCCGGCCGATGGACCACAGCTACCGCGCGGTGCTGGGCAACGGTGGGGCCGTCTCCGCCGGAGGCCGCGGCCGCGGCGCCATGCCCACCCACTACGTGCAGGCCGAACCGGAGCCGCTGCCGCAGGGCGACGCCAACGCCGCTCCCCGCATCTTCGCCTTCGTCGACGACCTGTTCTTCCTCACCAAGATTCAGGACACGGCGCGCAAACTGAACGTGAAGGTCGAGTTCGTCAAGACCGATAAAGACATCCTCGACCGGCTGGCGCAGAACGGGGACGAAAAGCCGTCGCTGATCATCTTCGATCTGAACAACGCCAACGCCAAGCCGCTGGCGGCGATTCCGCGCCTGAAAAAGGAACTGAAGAAGGGCACCAACATCATCGGCTTCCTGTCGCATATCCAGGGCGATTTGAAGATGAAGGCGATGGACGCGGGCTGCGACATGGTGATCCCGCGCTCGGCGTTCTCGCAGAACCTGCCGCAACTGCTGCGCCGCCACGGGGCGCCGGAAGAAGAGTTCGGGGCGGAAGCGTAGAAGAGAGTGGCCAGTGATCAGTGGCCAGTGATCAGTAAGCCATGTGATCATTGCTTTTGCTGACCACTATTCACTGACCACTGACCACTTTCCCCGGCAACTTGCGGCGGCTCTGCTTCGTCCAATGGGGTGAGGCTCGCCCCGCATGTCGCTCACCCGACTCTACGAAGAGCACGAGGTCGTCCCCGAACTGCGCCGCCTGTACCAGGATGTGCGCCTCAGCTTCGACCTCCCGTTCGTTCCCAGCGTATTCAAGCTCACCGCCGGCGTTCCCGAATACCTGAAGGCCATGTGGCACGACCTGGGCCCGGTGGCGCGCTCGCGCGAATTCCAGGTGGCGGCCAAGGCACTGGAGGAGTTCGCGCATTCGCAGCTGGTGGCGCACGGCTGGAGCTTTGCCGAACAGGAGCGGGTCCTGGCGGGACAGCGCTTCAGCGCCAGCGATATCGAGCAGATCTCCGCGGTGGCGGGAATGTTCGTGCGCGCGGTGCCGCGGTTGCTGCTGTTCGCCCGCCTGATGCAACGCGGTTATTCCGGCGGCCAGCCGGGAAGGATCTCCGACGGCAAGCAGGCATCGGCGGTGGCGCGGCTGATCAGCCTGCATGTGCCCAACGAAAAAGAGGCCAGCATGCGGGTGTGGCTGATCTACAGCGACATTCGCAAGACGCTGGGCACGCGCACGGTGCTGAGCATGTATCGCGTGCTGTCGCCGTTTCCGCCCTATCTTGCGTCGGTATGGATGGACTCCAAGAAGCTGGCCAGTGACGCGGCGTTTCTGCGGGCGCGCGACGCCATCGCCCAGCGCACCCTCGGGGTGATGCACGGTCTGCCGGTGCGCGACCACCGCGCCGGGGCCAAGCGCGTCGAGGCGGCGGCGTGGCGCGACATCGAGGAGCTGGTGGACAGCTTTGTGCGCGTGCTGCCGCAGGTGGCGCTGCTGGCGGCCGTATGGCAGCGCTCCTTTCGCAGCTCGGGGAACATTCTCGCGGCGTAGGTAGACCTTTCACCACCGAGGACACAAAGGGCACGAAGGAAAAGATCTGGATTCCAAAGATCTGGATTCCTTCGTGCCCTTTGTGTCCTCGGTGGTGAAGGAAGAACTACGCGGCGGCGGTGAGAGTGCCGGGCAGCAGGTTGCGCAGGGTGGTGAGCAGCACCTCGGGCGATTGCCCCTTGGTGACGAAGGCGTCGACATCGCACACCTGGGACTGCTCCAGGCTGAGAAAGCCGGTCACCAGGATGATGGGGGTGTCGGGGCTGAGGCGGCGGATCTCGCGCGCCACTTCGTCGCCCTTCATGCCGGGCATGAAGTAGTCGAGCAGCACGGCATCGACGGCTTCGCGGCGGAACAGTTCCAAGCCCTTCTCGCCGCTTTCGGCGGTGCGAACATCGTAGCCTTGCTGCTGGAGCAGCAGCTTGCGCAGCTCCAGGATGGACAACTCGTCATCAATGCAGAGCAGTGTCGCCATATCGTCCTGCGGGCACTTGGCCCGCCAAAATCTCTCCCGCAGCTTCAACCACTTGCGGCGATGAGTATCGCCGTACCAGGTAACAATTTTCCGCCAGCCCGAATTTTTTCCGTTCTACTCGACCAGCCGCAGGTTAGGACCGGCGAAGTCCCAATCGTGCGGGCCGTACTCCGTCGCCTCGATCAGTTCGTAGGTGACGTCGCGCGAGCAGCGGCGGCAGCGCGGAAACTCGTCGCCCTTGATGATCATGACCCGATGATCGGCCCTGTGCCCGCGGTGCACCACGCGATAGACGCCGGAAACAGCCGCCACATCCCCGGGATGAAATAAATGTCTGATTGGAGACGTTGCCACGATAATGACGCTCCCACAAAAGGTGGGCAGACGAATCCCCCGTGATCTCCGTGGCGCAGGAGAGCACCTCGAAGTTAGATGCAGAGCCGCCGTTAAGGATTTCCCCACCTTAGGACAACATTGTTGCCTTAACCCGGAGGCCAGCGCAGGTCGCGGCCGCCCAGCAGGTGCAGGTGAAGGTGAAACACCGACTGGCCGGAGCGCGGGCCGACGTTGAAAACGGTGCGATAGCCGTCTTCCATGTGCCGCTCGCGCGCCAGGCGGGCGGCGACGAGGTGGAGATAGCCGATGATCTCGGCGTCGTCCGGCGTGGCCTCCTTGAGGCCGACGATGTGCTTTTTGGGGATGATGAGCAGGTGCGTCGGCGCCTGCGGGCGGATGTCTTCGAAGGCGAAGGCCTTCTCGTCTTCGTAAACCTTCTTGGCGGGCAGGTCCCCGCGCAGGATGCGGCAGAAGAGGCAGTCGGACATAGTTCAGTGGCTAGTGGCTAGTGGCTGGGGACTAGCGAGGAGGATCGTAAACGCCGACGAGGGCTTGGCGCAAATGGCGCTGCCTTCGTCTCCGGGGTGCGAAACGAAAAGAGCCGGTTCACACGAAGGACACGAAGGTTCCACGAAGGGCACGGTGCTGATTGCCGGTTGCCGATAGCTGATAGCTGATAGCTGATAGCTGATAGCTGATAGCGTCTTCGCGTATGATGAGCAGTTCGCAATTCCCACTAGCGGGTACGACTTTGCCCACCAATCCCGTTCTGCTGGTGCATGGCGGCGCCTGGGCCATGCCGGATGACCTGGTCGAGCCGCATCTGGCCGGCGTGCGCAGCGCGCTGGCGGCCGGCTGGGCGCTGCTGGAGCGCGGCGCCTGCGCGCTGGACGCCGTCGAAGCGGCCATCCGCATCATGGAGGACGACGAGACCTTCGATGCCGGGCGCGGCAGCTTTCTCACCGCCGACGGCCGGGTGCAACTGGACGCACTGATCATGGACGGGGCCACGCTGCGCGCCGGCGCCGTGGGATGCGTGGAGCACATTCGCAATCCGATCGCGGCCGCGCGCAAGGTGCTGGAAGAGAGCCCGCACGTGTACTTCGTGGGGGAGGGCGCGGAGCGTTTCGCGGCGCAGCACGGCATTGCATTGTGCGAGAACGAGGAGTTGATTATCGCGCGCGAGATCGAGCACCTGCGGGAGGCCAAGAGGCGGCAGTATCACGGCGCCGGCCACGAGTTCGCCGCGCCGACGCTCTCGCACGATACCGTCGGCGCGGTCGCCCTCGATGCGCGGGGCGATCTCGCCGCCGGCACCTCCACCGGCGGCACGCTCAACCGGACGCCGGGGCGGGTGGGCGATTCGTCGCTGATCGGCTGCGGCTGCTACGCCGAGAACGAGAGCGGCGCTGTCTCCACCACCGGCTGGGGCGAACCCATGATGAAGCTGGTGCTGGGCAAGTGGGCCACCGACCGCATTCGCTCCGGGACGCATCCGCAGGAGGCGGCGCAGGAGGCCATCTTCTATCTGCACCGGCGGCTGAACGGGCATGGCGGGCTCATTCTTCTCGATCAGCGGGGGCGCTTCGGCGTGCACCACAACACGCCGCGCATGGCGTGGGCGTGGCGCAACCGCGAGGGCAGCGGCAGCGGGATCAACTGCAACGGGTGAACGACTGGACTGCGCGCAACTCGTGCGCCCCCCAAGAATTTGACTGGACCGCGCGCGACCTCGCGCGCAATTCGTGCGATACCCTGGCTCACAATCAGCAATCCACAGCCAGCGGTACTTATCCGGTTCGCGACACAAGCCTCTACGCACCGGATTCAGCCAGACATAGTTGATCGTCGAGTCAAACTCTCCGTCACGAATTAGCCGATCGAAAAAGTCACGGTTCCACACACGCCTCTTCTTGCGAGAGACTTATTGATCTCATGCGCAGAGGGTCCGCGGATCGAGTCCATGATTTCCGCCAGGGAGTGCCGCTCTATCGGACGAAAGACCATGTGCACATGTTCCGGCATGACCGCCAAGACAGCAAGATTGAGCCGGACGCAATCCTGGCGACGAATGTGATGGAATACGATGTCGCGCGCGAGCGGGGGAAGTTGCCAGCTCTCGAAGGTGCTCATGGTGACGAACAGGGGATGGATGCCGATTTGCCAGTGGGGCAGATCGCGGTGGTAGACGGCACGTTCGAGGTATCGGGGTGACATGGGGGAAGAGTAGGAGGTTGGGGTCAATTCTTAGGGACAAATAGCTCGGTCATGACGATGGAGTTCCGGTCTTGGTACGAGTTGCGCGCGAGGTCGCGCGCGGTCCGGTCGAGGTTTGGGTGTTGCACGAGTTGCGCGCGAGGTCGCGCGCGGTCCGGTCGAGGTTTGGGTTGTTGCACGAGTGGCGCGCGGGGTCGCGCGCGGTCCGGTCGAAGTTTGGGTGTTGCACGAGTGGCGCGCGAGGTCGCGCGCGGTCCAGTCGGGTTTTGGGTTCCCCGGGCGGGACGAGCGGCTGCCAGCAGTGCTACGACGACGTTCTATCTCCTTGCCTTTGTAGTCAACCTGATGTAAAAACCTCCGGAATTCAGCATCTTAGGAAGGCTGTCTCCAGGGTATCGCCGCTGGCAAGCAAGCGACCGCGGTCGTCCTGCGCGGAAAGGGGAAAGGTATGACACGAGTGGTCAAAATCGGCTTCTTTGTAGGTTTGATTTTGCTGTGCAGCAGCATGATGCTGGCGCAATCGTCGGCTACGGCGGCGTTGCAAGTAGGGGTGAAAGATCCCAACGGCGCGGTCATCAAGAACGCCACCGTGACGGTGACCGACGAGTCGAAGGGCATCTCGCGCAGCACGACGGAGAACAGCGACGGCGAATACCAGTTCCTGCAACTGGCGCCGGGCACCTACAGCGTGACCGTGGTAGCCGCGGGCTTTGCCAAGACGGTGGCGAAGAACGTGGTGGTCACGGTCGGACAGAAGGCCGAGTTGCCGATGGCGTTGACGCTGGCGACGGTGTCCGAGGTGGTCGACGTCAGCACCGCCACGCAACTGGTGGAGACGCAGACCACGCAGCCCACCACCACCATCGACCAGGAGCGGATCGAGAACCTTCCCATCAACGGGCGCAACTACATCAACTTCGCCCTGACCGATTCCAAGCTGGCGCGCGACAACACGCCGCAGATTCCTATCGCGCCGACCTCGGGCCTGAACTTCGGCGGCTCGCGCGCTCGCGCCAACGCGGTCAACGTGGACGGCCAGGATGCGGTGGACAACTCCGTCAACGGCATCCGCTCCACCGTTTCGCAGGAAGCAGTGCAGGAATTCCAGATCATCACCAACAGCTACAACGCGGAGTACGGGCGCGCGTCCGGCGGCGTGGTCAACATCATCACCAAGTCAGGCACCAACGACACCCACGGCACCGCCTTCGGCTACCTGCGCAACCGCCACATCCAGGCGGTGAACCCGTTCAGCAACGTGCCCGACCCGGCGTACACGCGGGTGCAGGCGGGAATGACGCTGGGCGGCGCGCTGAAGAAGAACAAGACCTTCTATTTCGCCTCGTACGAGACCACGCGCCGGCAGGAGACCGGGTTCTCCAACATCGGATCCAACAACTACGGCCTGGTGCCGCTGGACACCACGGCGCTGGGACTGCCGTTCGGAACCTTGCAGGTGACGCCGGCGCAAGCGCAGTTCGTCGGCGCTGCGGGACAACAGTTGGGCGCGGCATTGGCTTCCATCCCGGCGGGATTGGGCGGCCCGACCGGACCGGTGGGAACTGCGGTGAAGAACGCCTTCGTCGCGCAGGCTGCCGGGTATCTGGTCCTGGCCGGAGGTTCGTCGGCGGTGGCAACGAATCGTGCGCTGCCTGCCGCTCTGGTGGGCGCCGCCACGCAGTTGCCGGGCACCAACCTGCCGGCCGCTTGCGCGCTGACGCCGACCGCCGCAGCGTGCCAAAGCATCTTCCCCGAAACCGGGGTTCCGCTGCCGCCGGGAACCTCGTACTTTGGACTGGACTCGGTGCGCGGCAACTTTCCCGTGACCGAAGGCACGACCATCGTGTCGGCGCGCCTCGACCACCGCTTCAACAACAATCACCAGGGCATGCTGCGGGTCAGCGTCAGTCCCAGCACGCAGACCGGGCTGGAAGTGAACGCGCAGGGCCAGCCGACAGGGTTGAACTCGGCATCGCGCACCTCGCAGCAGAGCTTCCGTGACGTCAGCGGTACGGCGCAGGAGGTGTGGACGATCGGCTCGACCAAGGTGAATGAGTTCCGCTTCCAGTACGCCCGCCGCGGGCTGCAGTACTTCTACTCCAAGGCGCCCGGCGGCAGCGCGGTGGCCGACCAGATCGCCGGCATCGCCTACATCGGGCGCGAGCCGTTCTCGTACGTGAAGCGTTCCGAGCAGCGCTACGAAGCGA
Organism: Terriglobales bacterium; assembly: GCA_035763305.1. GTDB lineage: Bacteria > Acidobacteriota > Terriglobia > Terriglobales > Acidobacteriaceae > DASUBK01. The sequence goes on from DASUBK010000056.1 coordinate 11,868, forward strand.
CCGACAACTTCTCCATTGTGCATGGCGACCACACCATCAAGTTCGGCGGGGATTTCAAT
>DASUBK010000057.1:0-3585 GCA_035763305.1 Terriglobales bacterium
CTGCGGCGGGGTCGTGACCTGCTGGTTGCTGTTGGGTTGCGGCTGCTGCTGTTGCTGAGCCGCGGCCGCCGCCCCCAGCAGAAAGGCGAGCCACAGCGCAATCAGTCCCTTGCGCATAGATAGGTCTCCCGGAATCCCTGCTGGCTTGGAGGAGCGCCGAGATGCGGCGGGTTGGCCTCCAGCTACCCGCGACCATTTATACTGGGGAATTAGGGTGTGGCGGCCAAACCAGCAAGGAGCACGAATTCATGGCGGAGAAGGGAAAGCCCCGGGTTTTGGTGGTCGATGACGAGCGCGTGATTGCCGACACTCTGGCCATCATTCTCAACCAGCACGGCTTCGACGCCTCCGCCGTGTATACCGGCACCGCCGCCGTGGAGCGCGCCCGCGCTACCAAGCCGGAGCTGATCATCAGCGACGTCATCATGCCTGATATGAACGGCATCGAGGCCGCCATCCAGATCCGCAAATTTCTCCCCGGCTGCAAGATCCTGCTCTTCTCCGGGCAGGCTGCCACCGCCGACCTGCTGGAGAGCGCCCGCGCCCAGGGCCACGAATTCGAGATCCTCGCCAAGCCCGTTCACCCCCAGGACCTGCTCAGCAAGCTGCGCACCTAACGATCGATCATCGCGGGTTCTGTCCCAGCAGCAACATCGCAGCCCGATGTTCCGCCAGCGCCTCCTCGTTCCGTCCCATCCTCCGCAAGCACAGCGCCAGCACTTCATGCGCTTCCGCGCTGGAGGGATTGAGCCGCGCCGCGCGCGCGTAGTGCCGTTCCGCTTCGTCCAGCCGGCCCTCCGCTTCCAGCGTTTGCGCCAGCTTCGACTCTCCGGCGAAGAATTGCGAATCGAGCTCGACGGCGCGCGCGAACTGCTTCTCCGCTTGCGATAGCCGCTGCTGCGACAGATACACCAGGCCCAGGTCGTAACGCGTTTCCACCACCTTGGGATTCAGTCGCAGCGCCCACTCGTACTGTGCGGCAGCTTCGTCGAGTCGCTGCTCCCGTTGCAACGCCGCGCCCAGGTTGGTGTGCAGCGCGGCGTAGCCAGGATTGATTTCGACCGCGCGTTGCAGATGCAGCAGAGCGCTGGTCAAGTCGTCGGAATTCAGCGCTGCCATGCCCAGGCCGTTTTCCGCCGCCCAGGCCTGCGGGTTACGCTGCAACGTCACCCGCCAGAGGGTGTCTTCGTCGGCAAAGTCGTGCGCATGCCGCCAGCTCAGGCCGGCGAAAACGACGATGGCCAGCACCGCCGCCCCGCTCGCCACCTGTCGCAGTGCCGGGCGCCTGTCCACCAGCGTTGCTCCCGCCGCGACGATCAGCGCCAGCGGCACGATGGTGGGAAAGTAGCAGTAGTGGTCCGCCACCGGCGCGAACTCCAGCCAGTTCATGTTCACCAGGCCGAGCGTCGGCAGCGACAAGGCCACAAGACAGGCGAGCGCGAATAACAGGGGGCGTCCCCAGCTGCGGCGAAACTTCCAACCCACAGCGATCCCTGCCGTCACTGCCACGACGCCCGCCACCGCGGCCACGTCGAAACCTGGATTCGCCCAGCGCGGGTAGAAGAACACCTGCCCGTGCGGCGCCACGGCCTCGCCGAGGTAGAACCACAACGCCTTGATCGCCTGCGCCGAGCGTTCCGCGGCGCCGTGCGTCGGCATCGGCCGTCCGCCGATCACTCGCTGCTGGAACCAGATGGTCACCGCGCTCGCCACCGCCGCGAGAGCGAAAAACGGCGCGCTGCGCAGCAGGTCGCCACGCCCGATCCGGCCATGTCGCCACCACACGACAAGGAGCAGGACCAGCGGCAACGTCACCGCGCTCGGCTTCGCTGCCAGCGCAAAAAAGAACAGCGCCAGCGCTCCCGCATAGCTCCGCTCGTCCTGCGATTCGTCGAACTGCAGGTACAGCAGTAGCGACGTCATCGCCAGCGCGTAGCAGAGCAGCGTCTTCTGCTCCGCGATCCACGCCACCGACTCGACCGCCGTCGGATGAACGAGGAACAGCGCCGCGGCCAGGAACGCCCCGCGTACGCGCAGGCGGACGAGCACGCGCCAGGCGGCGATCGCCCCCGCCGCATGCAGCAGCGCGCTGACCAGGTGAAAGCCCAGCGTCGCCTCTCCCCACGCCCGCCATTGCAGCCACAAACCGCTGAAGGTCAGCGGCAGGTAATCCATCTGCGTGCGGTTGACCCAGAACTCCCACAGCGCGCCGGGCGAGCGGAAGACCGGGTTGTCGAGGTACACGCGGTCGTCCCAGATGAGCCCGCCGCGCAGAGCCGGCAGATAGATGAGGATCGCGGCTGCGACCAACACCGCCGCGCCGATCCAACTCTTCCATCTTTGTGTTGGAGGCCCGCCGACCCCGACCGGCGATGACCGCGATGATGCTGGAGGCCGGTCGACCCCGACCGGCTTGCGCGGCGTCTTTCGTCGACCTTGGGCGCGAGTTGTCACGGGGCCTGTCGAGCCTAGTGTCTGCGTTCCACGCGGTCAATCAGATAAGCCACGTACTCTTCGAGAGGATGGACCGCGCGCGACCTCGCGCGCATTTGGACCCCGGCCGCCCACGGCCGGGCTGCGTCGCCGCCCCTCACGCGCGCCTGTGATCCCTGATGCTGCGCGCTGCGACCGGCCGGCGTACCATCCGCGGCTGAGGAAAGGGAAGTGCCGGAGGTATTCATGAGCCACCATTCTCGTCGCATTTTGGCCGCTGTCCTGCTGCTGCTGTGCGGCTTCAGCCTTGCCCAGACCAAGCCGGCATCTCCGGCGAAGTCCCCCGCAGCGAAAACCGCCAAGCAGCTTCTCGACGTCAACTCGGCGACCAGGGAGCAACTGGCGACGCTGCCGGGCATCGGCGACGCCTACGCCGACAAGATCGTCGCCGGCCGTCCTTACAAGGCCAAGACGGACCTGGTGCGCAAGAAGGTGATTCCGCAGGCTACTTACAACAAGATCTCCGCGCTGGTGATCGCCAAGCAGGCGCCGGCCGCGGCTGCCACGCCCGCGCCGCCGCAGGGTCTGAAGGTCACGACCGAGGCAGCCAAACCGGACTCCGCGCCGGCCAAGACGAAAACTGCTGCGCCGCCGGCCAAGCCAATCGTGCTGACCGGTTCGCCCATGGGCGGGGTGAAATTCGATCACGCGGCCCACAAGTTCGAATGCATAACGTGTCACCATGCGCCGCACCAGCCGAAGCCGGGGACCGCGGCCCAGGAAGCCTGCACCACTTGTCACACCAAGCCGGCGCAGGCGGGAATGAAGACCGCCAAGCAGGCGGCCTTTCACAATCCCACGGCCACGGCCGGGACCTGCATCGACTGCCACAAGAAGTCGGGCGGCAACGCGCCCACGAAGTGCACCCAGTGCCACAAGAAGGAAAACGCCTGATTTGTTCCGGACCGCGCGCGACCTCGCGCGCAAGCGTTGCGGGGGCTGCGAGTCGCGCCGAAGTTTGGGGCCTGGGGCTCAGTCCGCCGTCATCTCCACCGGCGGCGGCGTGACTCCGGTGGGCGTAGCAACCGGGACCTGCAGGTCGGGCATGAGTCGCCCGGCGAAAAGGCGGCGGCAGAGCTTGCCGAGAAAGCG
>DASUBK010000058.1:0-13239 GCA_035763305.1 Terriglobales bacterium
GGAAATTCCGGCGCAACCTATAAGAACGACTTCGTGGAGTTGTTCAATCCTGGCGCATCTCCCGTATCGCTCAGCGGCTGGGCGGTGCAATACGCTTCCGCCAGCGGCACCAGTTGGCAGGTCACCACCCTTTCCGGGACCATCGACCCCGGCCACTACTACCTGGTGCAGGAAGCCGCCGGCTCGGGCGGCACCACCAGCTTGCCCACGCCGGACTCCACCGGCAGCATCAGCATGAGCGCTACCGCCGGTAAGGTGGCCCTGGTCAGCAGCACCACCGCTCTCACCGGATCGTGTCCCACCGGCTTCGTGGATCTGGTGGGTTTCGGCACCGCTAATTGTTTCCAGGGCACAGCGGCGACGACAGCTCCCTCAAACACCACGGCAGTGCTGCGTAACGGCAACGGCTGCTCCAACAGCCACAACAACAGCGCCGACTTCGCCACCGGCGCGCCCAACCCGCGCAACGCTTCCAGCGCCGCGTTTCCATGCGCCGGATCGATGCCGCCCAGCGGCGCCGGCGCCGCAGTCCCTGCCAGCATCGAGAGCGGAGACACCGTATTGCTGACCGTGACCGTCACCTCCGGTTCCAATCCCAGCAGCACCGGCTTGGGCGTGACGGCCGACCTGAGCGCGATCGGAGGCTCCGCAACGCAAACGTTCTACGACGATGGGGCCACCGGCGGCGACGCCACCGCCGCGGACAATGTCTTCTCGTACCAGGCGGTCGTTTCCGGTGCGCCCGGCACGCTGAGCTTCCCGGCGACCATTACCGACGCGCAAAGCCGCAGCGGCAGCGCCTCCATTTCCGTGAAGGTCATCTCCCCCGTTCCCGCCGACCATCACCTCGCGATCCACGATATTCAGGGTCCTGGGGACGCCTCGCCCTACGACGGACAACGCATCGCAACCGAAGGTATCGTGACCCTGCGCAAGTCGAACGGCTTCTTCATCCAGGCGCCCGAGTCGGAATACGACGCCAACTCCAACACCTCGGAGGGCGTGTTTGTCTTCACCTCCAGCGCTCCGCCGGCCTCGGCGCAGGTGGGGAATCGCGTGAAGGTGGTGGGCACGGTGCAGGAGTTCGCGCCCTCCAGCGATCCGCTGAGCCCGCCGACAACGGAGATCGGCCTCTTCGAAATCGCGAACACCATCACCACCGGCAATCCCCTGCCGGCCGCGATCAATCTGACCGCGGCTGACGTGCCGCCGACCGGCAAGTTCGACCAGTTGGAGAAGTATGAGGGCATGCGCGTCCACGTGGATTCGCTGACCGCCACCGGTCCCACCGAAGGCAGCATCAACGAAGCGAACGCGACCTCCACCAGCTTCGGCACCTTCGACGGCGTGATTACCGGATACCCGCGTCCCTTCCGCGAACCGGGCATCGAGGATCCCGACCCGATCCCGAATCCTCCCTGTTGCATTCCGCGCTTCGACGCCAACCCCGAGCGCATTCGCGTGAACACGACCGGCTCGGGCACGCTGGAAGTCTCGACCGGAGCAGTAGTGACGAACCTCACAGGCCCGCTGGACTACCAGTTCCGTACCTACATGATCGACACCGAGCCCGGCGCCGCAATTGCCAGCCCGGGAATGAGCATCATTCCGGCGCGGGCTCCGGACGGCAGCGAATTCACCATCGCCACCATGAACCTGGAGCGCTTCTTCGATACCGCCGACGATCCCTCCGTCAGCGACGTCGTCCTCACCTCTACCGCGTTCAACCATCGCCTGAACAAAGTCTCGCTGGCGATTCGCAATGTGCTGCACCTGCCCGACGTGATTGGCGTCGAGGAGATGGAAAACATCGGCGCTCTGACGGCTCTCGCCGACAAGATCAATGCCGACGCGCCCGGCGCGGGATACCAGCCATTCCTCGTTGAGGGTAACGACATCGGCGGCATCGATGTCGGCTTCCTGGTGAAGTCGACCGTGTCCGTGGCGGACGTGCAGCAGTACGGCAAGAGCGACAACTACTTCAACCCCGCGACCGGCGATCCTTATATCGTCAGCGGCCATCCCGACGTGCTGAACGACCGCCCGCCTCTGGTGCTGGCGGCCACCATCTCGGCCAACGGGCAGACGCTTCCCTTCTGCGTGGTGGTCAATCACCTGCGCTCGCTGAGCGGCGTGGACAGTGTCACTGACGATCGTGTCCGGCAGAAGCGGCTGCAAGAGTCGCAATTCCTGGCCAACCTCATCAATTCGCTGCAATCGTCAGGCTCGCCCCAGAGCTGCGGCGGCAACGTGGTCAGCGTCGGCGACTACAACGCCTATGAACTCAACGACGGTTACGTCGATGTCATCGGCACGCTCCTGGGAACTGCCGACCCCACCGCCGACATGGCTGCGGGCACCGTGGTTCCGACCGGCCTGTCGGATCTCGCCTTCACTCTCCCGCCGGAGAAGCGCTACTCGTACGTCTTCGACGCCACCGCGCAGATCCTCGATCACGTCCTGGTGAACACGGCGATGAACCGGCGCGTCACCGACTTCCAGTACGCGCACAACAACGCCGACTTCCCCGAGTCGTTGCGCAATGATGCCAATCGCTCGGAGCGCTATTCCGATCACGACATGGGCATCGCCTACTTCGCCCTGCCCGTCGCTCCCCCGGTGTTGTCGCTGCCCGCCAACCTGACGGTGGAGGCGACGGGGCCGAACGGCGCGGCGGTGAACTTCAATGCCACGGCCGATTCGAACGGCACTCCGACCGCAGTCACCTGCAACCCGGCCTCCGGCGCGACGTTCCCGCTGGGTGTGACCAACGTCACCTGCTCCTCGTCCGATGCCCGCGGTAACACCGCGAACGGCTCCTTCACCATCACCGTGCAGGACACCACACCTCCGCTGGTGACCGTCACCGGCGTGACGCAGGGCGCAACGTATCTGCTCGGCAACGTACCTACCGCCGGCTGCTCGGCCAGCGATGCGGTGTCCGGCGTCACCGTGCAGCCTACCGTCGCGATCAGCGGCGGCAACAGCAACGGGGTTGGGCCATTCACCGCGACCTGCAGCGGCGCGCAGGACGGCGCCGGCAACACCACTCCTCCGGTGTCGGTGACCTACACGGTGGGCTACCTGTTCGACGGATTCCTGCCCCCGGCGGGCAATCCTGCCAAGGCGGGCAGCACCGTTCCGCTGAAGTGGACGCTCGCCGACGCTTCCGGAGCCCTCATTGGCAATTTAGGCGCAGTGGCGTCGCTGAAGGTGGCGTCCTGCGCCAATCCCTTAGCGGCTGTGAACGCCTCCGCGACCGGAGGCACCATACTCCGCTTCGATCCGCTTACCCGCCAGTTCACGTTCAACTGGAGCACGAAAGCATTCCCGGCGGGTTGCTACTACGTCCTCCTCACTCTCGACGACGGCCTGACGCACAGCATTTCGCTTTCGCTTCGCTGATGGGGCTAGTTGCTAAAGGCGGAACGCTCCCGGCGTTCCGCCTTTTCTGGCCTCGCAGGCGCACGCGTGGCAACGCCGAACCGCACTCGCGCGTTCCCATTGCTTACAATAGACTCCCTATGCACGCCCATCGAACCGCCGTTTTCACCTTGGTGCTGATGCTGGTAGCCAGTTGTTCCCGGGTAGTCGCCCAAGCAGACCAGACGCAGGTCACCTTGCCCGGCCGCACCCTTATGGCCCTGGTCGCCGGGAACGGCGCGGCCCTGCTGGGGCACTCTGTCACGCTCACGGCGGTTCTGCTGCGCTCCTCCGCCGATCGCGGTTCGTTCCTGGTTGGCCCCAATGACAACCAGCAGGTGCTGGTGATCCCTGCTTCTGGGGTTCACGCCGTCGCACAGGATGACCACTCCACTTCACTCGGCAAAGACGCTCTGCTAACGGTGCGCGGAAGGGTCGAAAAAGCGCCCCCGGAGCAGGATTTGCGCCGCCGCTGGGGCCTGAGCGAGGTCGCCGCCCGCAGCGTCGCGCAGCAGGGCGTCATCGTCAGAGCCCAGGAGATTCGCGTCATTGTCGCTCGCCAATAAAAACGGCGCGGCCTGCGCCGCGCCGCTAGGCGGAGGATCCCCGCTTACTTCTGCTTCCCTTCCATGTCCCCGATGAACAGCTTGAGGCCAAGCAGCACCAGCGCCACCGTCAGCAGCGACACGCCCAGTCCGGCGCGCCGGAACTTGCTCTCGTGCAGCGCCTGCCGCGCCGCCGCCAGCGTCTTCTCCGCGACCGCGCTTCCCGCCTTCAGGTCCACATCCACCTTGTCCGCCTGGAATGTGTGAACCGTCACACGCGCCTTGGTCACGGCATCCTGCGCCTCGGTCAACTGCAACTTCGACTGGCTGACCTCCACGCCGGCGTCGGCGGCCTTGTCGAGCAGCTCGTTCGCCTGCTGCACCTTGCTGTCCAGGGCCGCGATGCTCTCCCGCATCTGCGTGGCCGCCTTTACTCCCGCGTCGCCGTCGCTGTGACAATTGGTGCACAGCCCCTGCGAGCCGGAAGCCAGCAGCTTGTCCGAAGGGTGTTCGATGCGGTGATTGCTGTGACAGGTCACGCATCCAGGCATGCCCGCGGAAGCAAAGGCCGCCTTGTGCGGGCTGGTGTCGAACAACTGCGCCTGAAAGACGTGGCAGGTCGAGCAGACGTTCTCCACCGTCGCCACACCCGGAGGCGCCGCGCCATGATTGCCGTGACACGTCGTGCAGGTGGGCGCGCTCAAATCGCCGCGCACCGCCATCGCGTCATGGTGCACGCTGCTGCTGTACGACGCGAACTGGTTGGTGGGGATTCCGTATGGCTTCATTCGCTGCGCGTCCGAGTGACACTGCGAGCAGGTGTTGGCGATGTTGAGCGCGTACACCTTGGAGCGCGGATCGCTCGCCGGCCGCAGGTTGTGGACCCCGTGGCAGTCGGTGCAGACGGCGACGTTGCTGTCGCCCGCCGCCAGCTTCTTGCCGTGTTGCGAGGTCCTGTACTGCGCCAGTTGGTCGGTGCGCAGCGAGGGGTTGTACTGCCGCATGAACGCGGCGTCGGAGTGGCATCCGCCGCACAGCGCCGGCACCTGCGCGCGCTCGATGCGGCCTTTGAACCCCTTCGCCTTGCTCATGGCCTGGTCCATATCGTTGGCCGTCGGGTCGCCGCCATGGCAACTGGCGCAGCTCAGGCCTTTTTGCGCGTGCACGTCCTGGGAGAACTGCTCGCCCGTGACCTTCAGCTCGCCGTCAAACGACGTATGACAATCCACGCAGGTGTTCGCCGCCGCCTGCGGGGGATTGCCCGCCTTTGCTGCGGTCGCAACTGCGAGCATCGCCGCCAGCACCGCTACTCTCCGCATCTCCGGCCCGATTTTCATACGCTCTCCTGGCCAAACGAGAACTACTTCGCCACGAACCCGTACACTGTCATCGACGCCATGTACGCCACCGCGAACACCGCCAGACCGAGCACCAGCTTTCGTCCGGTCTGCGGGTTGCGGCCCTCGAGGAACGGCAGCAGCATCCAGACCAGGCCCGCGCCGGCGAACGCCAGCACGCCCACCACTTCCCCGTCGAGGAACGCCAGCTTGGAAGGAATGAGCTTCAGCGTCTGGAACATCCACAGGAAGTACCACTCGGGCTTGATTCCCGCCGGCGCCGGTGCGAAGGGATCGGCCTTCAGTCCCAGGCCCCACGGCGACAGCGCCGCCAGCGCGCCCAGCGCCGCCAGTGCGATGTACCACGCCATCAGCTCGCGCAGGAAAAAGTTGGGGAAGAACTTCATCGGCCGCGACACTTCCGCGCGATAGATGGATTCGCGCTCCACACTGGGCGGCATGCTGATGCCGAACTTCTGGACCAGCAGCAGGTGGATACCGAGAATCAGAGTCGTGATCCCCGGCAGCACGGCCACGTGGAAGCCGAAGAAGCGGCCCAGCGTGGCGCCGGTCACGTCCTCGCCGCCGCGCAGGAAAACCAGCATCCAGTGGCCGACCAGCGGCACCTGCGCCGCCACTTCGGTCCCTACCTTGGTGGCAAAGAACGCCAGCGTGTTCCAGGGCAGCAGGTAACCGCTGAAGCCGAAGGTCAGCGCCAGCCCCAGCAGCGCCATGCCCGACACCCAGGTCAGCTCGCGCGGCTTGCGATAGGCGCGCAGGAACAGCACGCTGAACATGTGCGCGAACGCCGTCAGGATCATCAGGTTCGCCGACCAGGAATGAATCGAGCGCACCAGCCACCCGAACTGCACCTGGGTGGTGATGTACTGCACGCTCTCGTAGGCCTCGTTCGCACTGGGGCGGTAGTACAGCAGCAGCAGGATTCCCGTGCACACCTGGATCATGAAAAGGAACAGCGTGATCCCGCCCAGGAAGTACCAGTACGACAGGCGGTGCATGGGAACGGTCTTGTGCTCCAGAGGCGCCAGCGTGTCCTTCAGGTCCAGGCGCTCGTCGAGCCAGTGATGAACGCGCGCTACGGTGCTCATCTATGCCTCCCGCTTCCGGCTGACCACCACCTGGTCGCCTTGGAGGTGAACGTCATAAGCTTCCAGCGGCCGCGGCGGCGGACCGGAGACGTTGCGTCCGTCGAGCCCGTACAGCCCGTTGTGACAGGCGCACCAGACCTGGTGGACGTCGGGCTTGTACTGCACCGTGCAGCTCAGGTGCGTGCACACCGCCGATACCGCGCGGTACTCGCCCTCTGCGGTGCGCACCAGCAGGCCGGGTTTGCTGCCGAACTTGAAAATCTTGGCGCTGTTCGGCTTCAGTTCGTCCGTTTTGGCCGCCAGCACGGTGTCGCCGCCCATGTCGGTGGCCGGCGGCGGCACTACGTAGCGCAGCACGGGATAGAGAAAGGACGCGGCGGAAGCGACCAGGCTGCCCCCCAGCAGCGCCCGGACAAACCTCCGCCGCGATGGCCGGAAGGGCTCGGCCTGTTCAAAATCCGGTACCAGCGTCAACATCGCGTCTTTAACCGGCATGGTTCAGCCTCAATCGTGAAGTGGTTACTTCCTGCGTTGCTGCTAGTAAATGAATCCACCCATGGCGGGAATTTCGTGGGTCACGCCCGCCGGACCCGATACCTGCGAGGGCACCTTCATCACCATCACCTTGGCCTGTGATTTCTTTTGTTCCGGCATGAACGCGCGGCGGAACACCCACACGGTCATCACCGCGAATCCCAGATACCAGAGCAATGGCCCCACGATCCAAGCGACCCACAGCGGGACGCTGCGCTCGGCCCCGAACTGCGAGCCGAAGAAGAAGTACGCGCCCAGTGCCAGCATCACCACGCCGATGACGCCCAACTTGTCCGATCCCCGTGTCATGTCGCCTCCTCCGCGTTGCCGGGCGGCCGAATGGCGGTCGCATGCGGACCAGCATTCACGGCCAGAGGATGCCGTGGCTTCCGGCCCTCGACCGCCCGTTTTGCGCTCCGCCTGCTCTGTTCGCAGCCGACGGGCCACAACTTGGTGATTTCGATCACCAGGCAATGTGAGCTCCTCGAACGCGGAATGCCGCTGTTGGCGCGGGTTTCAGCGGGGTGGGTGAGATCGCGCAGCAGACGGCGGGAACAGCGAGTCGAAACGCGGCAAATCGTACGTCCGACAATCGGTCGCTGTCCGATATTCGGACAGTCGGACGCGTGTGCTGATTGCTGCCCCATACGTGCTGGGTGCTGGCTGTGGACTGAGAGGGACCGGCTACTGGCGACCGGCTACGGGCTACTGCGGCGTATTCAGGAACGCCAGCAGGTCCCCGACATCCTCTTCGCCCAGCGCGGGCCACTGCTGGCCGGCGGCGTGGGCGGAGCTGTACATCTTGGCGCCATGTCGCCAAAGGTCAGCCGCGAGGCGGACGGCAGTGTACGTCTTGCCGGTCCCGCGCAGTGCCGGCGCCGCGGCTGTGCCCTGCGCCCTTTCGCCGTGGCATTGCGCGCACCCGCGCCAGCCGAAGACGCTGGCGCCGACTTGCGGCGATCCGGCCGGCTCGAGAAAGTGCAGGCTGTAGAGAAACGCCGCCAGGTCCTCCATCTCATCGCCTTCAAAGACGGGCATGGCGGCCGAGCGCGAACTCAGCGCCCGCTGCATCTGGGGAAAATGATTGAGCATGGCTTCCCCGAATTGCGCGAAGCTGGGCGGCAGCTGGTGGTCGCGTCCGAAAGCCGGCCCGATGGATCCCGCGTCGCGCGTGATCGCATGACACGAGATGCACCCCTTGCGCTGAAATACCGCCCACCCGCGGTCGGGGTCGCCGCTGATCGTGCTCGCATCCGGCGCCGCTCCGTCCATCGCCTGTACGTAGGCGAACAGGTCGCGCAGTTCGTTGGCGTGGAACGTCGGCCACGCTACGCCGGCTTTTGCCATGCGCGCCTGCATCGCCGAGCCGTGGTTCCACAACACCTGTGTCCACGCCACCGGGGTTGGCGGCACCTCGCTGCGCGCCAGGTCCGGAGCGAGGCGGGCATCGGAGTTGTGACAGCGCGCACACTGCTTCTGTGCATACAACTGCCGCCCGCGCTCGACGTCGCCGCTCTCGTCGGCGTGTCCGGACAGGTACAAGTACGCCACCAGTTGTCCGGCTTCGTCATAGTCCAGGCTGGGATAGGGAACGTGCTGCGCCTGCATGGACTCCCACATGCGCGGCGCGTGGTTCCACATTGCCGCCACCAGGCGGGGGAGCGTGGCCAGGGTGGGCGACTGCCGCAGCGCGGGCCCGCTGCGCCCGCCGACGCCGCCGCTGCCGTGGCAGCTCGCGCAGCCCTTTTCGCGGAACAGGGCCACGCCGCGCGCCGGCTGCGGTGCCACCTGCGTCGCCAACTGCCGTTGCAGGCTGCTCGATTGCCGGCGTACTCCCAGCAGCAGCGCAAGGACGGCGGCGGCCGCGACCGCAAACCAGATGGCGAACTCGCGCCGGCGGCTCATCGCGGCCCCGGTTCGGGCGATTTGAATTCCCGCAGTTTGCGGTAGAGCGTGTCGCGCGAAATGCCCAGCAACGCCGCCGCGCGCGTGCGATTTCCCTCGCATAAGCGGATGGCGCGCTCGATGGCGACGCGCTCCATGTCGTCGAGAGCCAGAGGGACGCCCAACTCCGCCGCCGGGCTTGCTGTATGCGAACTCAGCAGGGGGCGCAGGTCCTTCTCGCCGATGAACTGCGGATCCTCCTGGGAGAGCGCGGTCACGCTCTCCAGCATGTTCTCCAACTCGCGCACGTTACCGGGAAAGGAATCGTTGAGCAGCAATTCGGCGGCGCCGCGGCTGACGGTGATATGCCGGCCATAGCGGTCGGAAAGGCGAGCGGCAAAGCTTTGCGCCAGGACCAGGATGTCCTCGCGGCGCGCGCGCAGCGGCGGAATCTCGATCACCACCGTGGCCAGGCGGAAATAAAGGTCCTCGCGCAGCACCTGCCCGCGCAGCGACGCGAGCGGCCGGTTGGTCGCGGCGATCACGCGCACGTCGATGGGAACGGTGGTGGCGCTGCCCACCGGGCGCAGTTCGCGCTCCTGCAGCACGCGCAGCAGCTTCACCTGCGCGTCCTTGGGCATCTCGCCGACTTCGTCGAGGAACACCGTGCCGCGCGAGGCCGCGGCGAACACGCCGGGCGCATCGGCGTAAGCTCCGGTGAAGGCGCCCTTGCGAACGCCAAACAACTCGCTCTCCACTAGTTCCCGCGGCAGCGCCCCGCAGTTCACCGCCTGGAAAGGAAACGACGCGCGGCGGCCGGCGGCGTGAATGGCCCGCGCCAGCATCTCTTTTCCAGTTCCGGTTTCGCCCAGCAGCAGGATGGTGGCATCGCTCGCCGCCGCCGCCCGCGCGCGCTCCACCACCTTCTGCATCGCGCCGGAAATGTAGATCACCGGCGCGAAGGGATCGCTGATCTCCTGCAGGTTGGCCTCGAGTTGCGCCACCCGGCCGCGCAATGCGTGTAACTCCATCAGGCGGCCGACCTTCTTGCGTACCGCCTCGCGATCGAACGGCTTGGTCAGGTAGTCCTCGGCGCCGCGCTTCATCGCCTCGACCGCGGTCTCGATCGTGCCGAAGCCCGTCATGATCAGCACCGGCAGTTCGGGATCGCGCTGGTGCAACTGCTCCATCGCCGCCAGCCCGTCGCTGATGGGCATCATCAGGTCCACCAGGGCGAGCGCCAGATTCGGCTGCCGCGCCTGCGCCTGCAGCGCCTCCGCCGCCGACAGCGCCACTTCGACCGTGTAGCCCTCGCCCTGCAGGAAGTCGCGCAGCGTTCCGGCTAGTCCCGCATCGTCATCCACGACCAGAATGCAGGGCACGCGTTGCTTCGCCTTCGCTCCCGCGGAGATCACGAGACCTCCTGGGGCACGGCGGCAACGGGCTCTTCCGCCAGCATCGGCAATTCGATTACCGCCTGCGTGCCTTGCGGCCGATTGCGCTGCAGGCGGATGCTGCCGCCGTGCTCGGCGACGATGTTGCGCGCGATCGCCAGTCCCAGGCCTGTTCCCTTGCCCGGCGGCTTGGTGGTAAAGAACGGTTCGAAGACGCGCTCCCGGTCGGCATCGCTGATGCCGCAGCCGGAATCTGCGATCGAGATCTCCAGTTGTCCGGGCTGGGCCGGCGCGACCGCAATCGCGATGCTGCCGCCGTCGTTCATCGCGTCCAGCGCGTTGCTCAACAGGATCAGCAGCAGCGTCTCCAGTTGATTGCGGTCGGCGAGCACCGCCAGGCCGCCCGCCGCGCCGGTGTCGCAGCTCACATGCACATGTTTGGCCTGCAGCGACGGCGACAGGAATCCCAGCACCGCGCCGACGATCCCCGCGATTTCTTCTCTTTGTTTCTGCGGAGCCGGGCGGCGGGAAAATTCCAGCAGGCGGCGCACGAACTGCTGGCAGAAGCCAATGGCGCTCTCCAGTTGCGCCAGATCGCCGCCGTTATCGGAGGCCTTCTGCCGCATCATCTGCACCCGCAGCAGCATGGAGGCCAGCGGGGTGTTGAGATGATGCGCCGTGCCGGCCGCCATCTTGCCCATGGTGGTGAGCTTTTCCAGTTCGATCAATGTGGCGCGCAGCCGCACTCGCTCGCGGATGTCGGCGGCGACTTCGAGGAAGAACTGCCGCGCGCCCTCGCGGAAGGGCAAGACGCTGATCTGCACATCCAGCAGGCTTCCGTCGCGCGCGCGCCGGCGCGTCTCGCGCTCCAGCACGGCGCGCCCGCTGGTCACCTCGCGCATAAACTCGCGCAACTCGTCGCCTAGGACGTCGTCGACGGTGGGAAGCGGCTGCCCCGCGACCTCTTCCTTGCTGAAGCCGTACAGCCGCTCGGCGGTCGCATTCCACTCCACCACGCGAAGCTCGGAATCGTACAGCGCCACGGCCTCGGGCGAGGCCTCCAGGATGCCGCGATAACGCTCCCGCGAGCGCCGCAGCTCGTGTTCCGCCAGCCGCCGCTGGCGCAGCACGAAATACGCCGCCCAAACCGCGAGCAGCAGCGAACTGGCAATGCCGCGGGAGATGTACAGGTAATGGAGGGAGACGTAATTCAGGTCGCGGAAGTAGCGGTTCTCCACCAGCTCCCAGAAGGCGAAGACCAGCGCGATGATGCTGATACTGGACAGTATCAGCGTGGCCCAGAACCAGCGTCGCTCCTGCGCCCCGTCATCCATGGAGACGGCTCTCCGCCGCGTCTCCGCATGGTCTCCCGAACAGGACACAGGCCACAGTGCGCTGCGTCACAAGCGGCTGTGATGGCAAGGAGAACGAAAACCGCTGGTTCCGCTGATCTCACTGATTGTCCTGGTTCTTATCAGGGTCATCAGCGAAATCAGCGGTTCGTCTAACGTGGGGTATCAGAACTGCGCCAGGCTGACCATCGCCCGATACAGGTCGTCGGCCTGCGGCAAAATCACGTCCTCCAGCTGCGGCTGGTAGGCGACGAAGGTGTCCTTGGCAGCCACCCGGCGTACCGGAGCGTCCAGGTCCTCGAAGAGCTCGTCGGCGATGCGCGCCGCGATCTCCGCGCCGTAGCCCCAGCTCAGAACGTCTTCATGGGCGACGATCGCGCGGCTGGTCTTGCGCACCGATTGCGCGATGGCCTCCCAGTCGTACGGGCTCAGCGTGCGCAGGTCGAGCAGCTCCACCTT
This sequence comes from Terriglobales bacterium, assembly GCA_035763305.1. Taxonomy (GTDB): domain Bacteria; phylum Acidobacteriota; class Terriglobia; order Terriglobales; family Acidobacteriaceae; genus DASUBK01. The sequence goes on from DASUBK010000058.1 coordinate 12,038, forward strand.
GACGCCCTGCTCGCGCTCGATGCGCTGCGCTGCCTGCAAGGCCCGCGGCACGACCGCGCCGTAGGTGATCACGGTCATGTCGCTTCCCTGCTGCACCACGCGCGCCTTGCCGAACGGAATGGTGAAGTCCGGCCCGGGATACGGAGCGCGCCCGTACGTCTCGCGGTAGAGGCGCTTGTGCTCCAGGAACATCACCGGATCGTCGCAGCGAATCGCCGTGCGCAGCAGGCCATTGGCGTCGAGCGCGTTCGAAGGGAACACCACGCGCAGCCCCGGGATGTGTGTGAAGATGCTCTCCCCGCACTGCGAGTGATAGACCGCGCCGCCCGTGAGGTAGCCACCGATCGCCACCCGTACCACGGCCGGGCAGGAGAAATTGTTGTTCGAGCGCCAGCGAATCAGCGGCATCTCGTTACGCAGCTGGTGCATGGCGGGCCAGATGTAATCGAAGAACTGGATCTCTACCACCGGCTTCAGCCCGCGCGTCGCCATACCGACCGCGCGGCCCACAATCGTCGCCTCCGCCAGCGGCGAGTTAAAGACGCGATCGGAACCGAAGTCGCACTGCAAACCGGCGGTCAGCTTGAAGACCCCGCCCTTGCCCTTGATCAGCTTCTCGCTGAGGTACTGCTCGCGCGAGCAGTCGGCTACGTCCTCGCCGAACATGACGATGCGCTCATCGCGCTGCATTTCGTCGCGCAGGCAGGCGTTGATCAGGTCCGCCATGGTCTTCTCGCCCGGCGCAGGCTTGCCCGCTTCGGCATGAGCGAACTTGGGCTGCGCCTCGAAGGCCGCGCCTGCGGGGTCGAGGTCGGGCGAATAAACGAACTGGGTCACCGACTCGGCGGGCGGGAAGGGCGCCGCCAGCGCCTTGTCCGCCGCCTCCTGCACCTCGTCCTCGACTTCCTTCTCCAAGCGGTTAATCGCCTCTTCTTCGAGGATGCCTTCGCGGATCAGGAACAACTGCAGCGCGGTGATCGGATCGCGCTTGATCTCTTCCTGCCGCTCCTTGTCCGGACGATAGAGCTTTTCGTCGTCCGACAGCGAGTGCGAGTACGGCCGCACCACGTGGCCGTGCACAAACGCCGGTCCGCGGCCGGAGCGGATGTGTTCCACCGCGCGCTTGAAGGCGGCGTAGCTGGCCAGCAGGTTGGTGCCGTCCACCTCCTCGAAGTGGAAGTCGGGAAAATTCGCCACCAGGC
>DASUBK010000059.1:0-10684 GCA_035763305.1 Terriglobales bacterium
GCCAGCGCCGGCAACAACGGCACGCGAGGCATGGGATATCCGGGCGCGTATCCACCGGTGATTTCCGTGGCTGCCATGGGCTGGAGCGGGGTTCAGACTTTGGGATGGACCAAGAACGTCCCCGAGAACGACGTAAGCGGCTTCTATATTCCGTCGTTCTCGAGCATTGCCAAGCCGGGTCAGGACCTCGACGTTACGGCGCCGGGGGACCTGGTTGTGGGGCCGTACCAGGTGAACGGACAGCTCAGCTACTACTATCTGCGCGGGACGTCCATGGCCAGCCCACACGTCGCCGGCGTAGTCGCGCTGATGACGGAAAAGAAGCCGAACCTGACCGCCGCCGAGGCGGCCGCGATCCTGAAGAATACGAAAAATGTCGCCGTGCTGCCATACAACGCAAACCAGGTGGGCGCCGGTCTGATCCAAGCCGACAAGGCGTTGAACGCCATCCCTTAATCGGTCCGATGTGACAGAGCCCGGCTGCGAACGCGGCCGGGCTTTGCTGTGTCCGAGGGGGACTGGGCAGCAGACTTGCAGCGATCATCTCGGCTGCCCGCAAAGGCTCGGGGCTGTTCCAGGTAGCGCGCGGGGTCGCGCGCGGTCCACAGGAGCTGGCGAGCGGCGCTAGGCGCGGCGCTTGGCAGGTTGCTTGGCGGTCTGTTCCCAGGGGCGCTTGGGGCGCTGGGAGGAATCGCGATCCTTCACCCGGTCGTAGACGTAATCCTCGCTGACCGTGCCCAGGGACTCGTTGTAGAGGCTGGGTGCGCCGATCGCCTCCTTGAGTTCCTCGGTGAACTGGTGCAGGTCCTTGAGGCGTTCGGCGGTGGCGGCAATTTCGGTCTTGGTGGTCTTCAGGTGCTGCTGGTAGCCCTTGTTGACGAGCTTGGCAATCTCCCCGCCGATGAGGCAGCCGGGATAGGCGAAAATCTTTACACCGCCCTCGGGGTTCTTCTCGATCGCCGCCGAGCAGTTGTATTTCTTCAGGAAGATCCGATTCTGGGTGCCGGGCGCTTCGAGGACGTCGAAACCGCCCTGGCGGAGCGCGTCAAGGGCTTCCTCGTAGGTCCGGGTTGGTTCGTTCTTCGCCATAGCCGAGACGGTGCTGAAGGATGTATCGCGGCACCACCCTACCACATCCAATTGCTTTAGGGCCAAACGTGAGGACATGGCTGTCCGGTCGAGCCGCCCGGCAGCGGACCGCAAATACGTCCACTTGGCTGCAATTCGATACATCTGGGGCAGAGTTCGTTGCCCGTTTACCAGCCGGATTCGTACTGTAGTTACTTAGGTGGGGATGACAGGCAGAATGTCGAACCTGATTGTGGGAGCGCGCCGGGCGCCCGTTGCACCGGCGGCGCTGGGCTCCGAGGTACTGTCCTTGATCGGCAACACGCCGCTGCTGCGACTGCCGCGGGTGGCGCCGGGCGGCGGGCGAACGGAAATTGTGGTGAAGGCGGAGTGGTTCAATCCCGGGGGCTCGGTGAAGGACCGCGCCGCTGCCGGCATGGTGCGCGAAGCGGTGCGCAGCGGGCAACTGGTCGCGGGGAGGGAGTTGCTCGATTCGACCAGCGGCAACACGGGAATCGCGTACGCGATGCTGGGCGCAGCGATGGGATTTGGAGTAACGCTGTGCATGCCGGCGAACGCCTCGCCGGAGCGCAAGCGCATCCTGAGCGCGTACGGGGCGAAGATCGTGTACACCGAAGCGAGCGAGGGATCCGACGGAGCGCTGCGCCGGGCGCGGGAGATGGCGGCGCAGGAACCGGAGCGCTACTTCTACGCCGATCAATATTCCAACGACGCCAACTGGCGCGCGCATTACGAGACTACGGCGAACGAAATCTGGAACCAGACCGAAGGGCGCGTGACGCACTTCGTCGCCATGCTGGGGACGAGCGGAACGTTTGTCGGCACCAGCCGGCGGCTGCGCGAGCTGAACCCGAAGATCCGCTGCATCTCGCTGCAGCCGGATTCGGCGTTCCACGGTATCGAAGGCGCGAAGCACATGGCGACAGCCATCGTGCCGAAGATCTACGACGCGAGCCTGGCGGATGAAGACCTGGCCATCGGCACCGAGGAGGCGCACGCAATGGTGCGGCGGCTGGCGCGGGAAGAAGGGCTGCTGACCGGGATTTCGTCGGGCGCGGCGCTGGCCGGCGCGCTGAGGGTGGCGCAGTCGATCGCCGCGGAGGAGAAGGCGGTGATTGTGACCATCTTGCCCGACAGCGGAGACAAGTACTTGACGGAAAAGTTCTGGGAGGAGGAATGAACATCATCGGGTGATCTGGTGATCGGGTGATCTGGCCATCGGAAGAGGATCTCGGTTCAGATCACTAGATCACCAGTTCACCAGATCACCAGATTCCATGCTGAAGATTCCTCGAAGCGAATACGAAGCCCTGCGCCGTCATGGCGAAGAGACTTATCCCGGCGAGTGCTGCGGGGTGCTGCTGGGCACCATGGACGGCGACGAGCGCGTGGTGGCGCAGGCGGTGCGCTGCCACAACACGCGGCAGGACCGCGCCGGCGACCGCTACCACATCGATCCCGCGGAGCTGGTGCGGGTGCAGCGCGAGGGCCGGCAGCGCGGGCTGGACATCGTCGGCTTCTATCACTCGCATCCCGACCATCCGGCGCAGTGGTCGCAAACCGATCTGGCGGAGGCGCACTGGATCGGCTGCTCGTACGTGATCACCAAGATCGAGAAGGGACACGCGACGGACACGAACTCGTTCGAACTGACGGGAGAGATGGAAGAGAGCAAGCGGTTCGTGGATGAGAAGGTGGTGGTGGGGTGAAGCGGTATTTCAGTAGGTCAGTACGTCAGTAGGCCTTAGTTAACGGCGTTAAGAAAAGCACAAGGTCCCTCGACTCGCGCTGCTTCCGCCTCCTCCCCCTCGCTCCGCTCAGGGTCGTCGTCGGCGTCAGTCGCGCTGGCCCGGGATGACACAGATATCGCAGGCGCTGGTGAGTGGCGAGGATTTGGGATCCACACACGACCGCCCCGGCGAGGCGCCGGGGCCTACCTGTTTCACGGGACGTGCGTTGGTGCAGAGGGCGCGCGGGGGTTTCCGCCGAGCTGCGCTCGGCCGTGCAGGCGAGGGCGCCTGTACCTACGTATGGCGTATTAGAATAGTGAGATACGGTTTGTGAAACCCAGCCGTCCGTGGGGCATCAATACAATTCACCATCTCGCCGGGAGACCTGAGAGGCTCCCAGGCACAGGGCAAAAACCATGAAGATCATGATTCCCACTCCCCTGCGGCAGTACGCCGACAAGAATTCCACGGTGGAGGTGAACGCGGGCACCGTAGCCGAGGCGCTGGCGTCACTGACCTCGACCCATCCCGAGTTGCGCCGCCACCTGTACAACGAGGACGGGCGCCTGCGCGCCTTCGTCAACGTCTACCTGAACGACGAGGACATCCGCTACCTGGCGAAGGAAGCGACTCCGGTGACCGAGGGCGACACTTTGTCCATCGTGCCCTCGATCGCGGGTGGGAACTCATTGCCGAACTGCCGAATTTGAAATTGCCGAATTGAATTCGGCAGTTCGGCAATTCCGTAATTCGGCAATCTGGAGCATCGCATGGCTACCACGACCGAGATTCCCGCAGTCACGCTGAATAACGACGAAATCTTGCGCTACTCGCGCCACCTGATCATGCCCGAGGTGGGCATGGAGGGTCAGCTCAAGCTGAAGAAGGCGCGGGTGCTGTGTATCGGCGCGGGCGGGCTGGGCTCGCCGCTGGCGCTGTACCTGGCGGCCGCCGGCGTGGGCACGCTGGGCATGGTGGACTTCGACGTGGTGGACTTCACCAACCTGCAGCGGCAAATCATTCACGCGACCGCCGACGTGGGGCGGCCCAAGCTGCAGTCGGCGGCGGAGAAGATCAAGGCGATCAATCCGTTCGTGGAGGTCAAGCCGTTCGAGACCAAGCTGACCAGCGCGAACGCGCTCGATCTGTTCCGCGAGTTCGACATGGTGGTGGACGGCACCGACAACTTCCCCACCCGCTACCTGGTGAACGACGCCTGCGTGCTCACCGGCAAACCGAACGTCTACGGATCGATATTCCGCTTCGAGGGACAGGTCAGCGTGTTCGCGACGGAAGAGGGTCCGTGCTATCGCTGCCTCTATCCGGAGCCGCCACCGCCGGGACTGGTGCCGTCGTGCGCCGAGGGCGGCGTGCTCGGCATCCTGCCGGGGTTGGTCGGCGTGATGCAGGCGACGGAGGCGATCAAGCTGATCATCGGCGTGGGACAGCCGCTGATCGGGCGGCTGCTGCTGGTGGACGCGCTGGGCATGAAGTTCCGCGAGCTGAAGCTGCGCAAGAATCCCGACTGCCCGGCGTGCGGCACGCATCGCACGATAAGCAAGCTCATCGATTACAACGAATTCTGCGGAATCCGCGGCCAGGAGAAACCGGTGGAGCAATCCAGCCAGATGCCGTCCATCAGCGTCGAGGAGCTGAAGAAGCGCCTTGACGCCGGAGACAAGCCCTTCATCCTCGACGTGCGCGAGCCGCACGAATACCAGATCTGCAACCTGGGCGGGCACCTGATCCCGCTGAACGATCTGCCCAAGCGGGTGAACGAACTCGACAGCAGCCGCGAGATCGTGGCCCACTGCAAGATGGGCGGGCGCAGCGCCAAGGCGGTGGACTTCCTGCGCCAGGCAGGCTTCACCAAGGTAAAGAACCTGACCGGCGGCATCATGGCGTGGGCGGACAAGGTCGATCCCAAGATGCCGAAGTACTGAAACAGTTTCAGTTTCGAGTTTCAGTTTCAGACTCAGCGGGTGATGACGCTCGCCGGGTCCACCTTGGCGGCGGCGCGCGCCGGAAGGAACGAGGCGGCGACGCCGGCCGCGGCCATCAGCAGCGCGCTGCCGGTAAATACCAGCGGGTCGCTGGGCTGGACTGAGAACAGCAGCGACGTCATGGCGCGGGTCAGCCACAGCGACATCACCGCGCCCAGCGCGATCCCGACTGCCACCACCCAGGCGCCCTCGCGCAAGAACACCTGCAGCACGTGTCGCGGGGTTGCGCCCAGCGCCATGCGGATGCCGATCTCGTGCTGCCGCTGCTCCACGGCGTAGGCGCGGACGCTGTAGATTCCCACCACCGACAGCAAGAAGCCCAGCACCGCCAGCGCGCCGAACAAGCGCAGGCGGAAGCGCGCCGGACCGCTGGCGCGTTGCAGCACCACGTCCATCGGACCCATGGCAGTCAGCGGGAGAGTGGGATCGAGGTTTTGGAAGACGCCTTCGACCGCGGTGCGCAGCAGCATGGGATCGCCGCTGGTGCGCACGCTCACCCAGGACTGGCTCACCGCCGCCTGCGCGAATGGCAGGTAGACCTCGGGAGCGCGCGTCGCCGCCTCCGCCATGTCTTGCACCTTGACGCGGCCGCAGACGCCGACGATCTCCCACGCCGTGGACTTGGGGCCGCCGGGACCGCTATCCATCACCAGGTGGCGGCCGATGGGGTCCTCGCCGGGAAAGAATTTCTCCGCCAGGGTTTGATTGATGACCAGCACCGGCCGGGCGCGCTCGTTGTCGAGATCGTTGAGCGCGCGGCCGCGCAGCATGGGAATCTGCAGGGTGGCGAAGTAGTCGCTGGTCACGGATTGCAGGTGGGCGAAGGGACGGCGCGAGTTCTCCACCATGCGCCCTGCAACCTGAAAGGGAACGCCGAAGGCCCATCCGCGCAGCGGCAAGTCGGTGGAGAAGGCCACCTGCTGCACCCCCGGCAGCGCCTTTAACTGGTCGGTCGCACGACGGTAGAAGTCCGCGACCTGCGCCTCGCTCGCGTAACGCGTTCCCGGCAACGCAACGTGCGCTGCGAGGAGCTTCTGGGGGTTGAATCCCGGATCCACCTGCAACAGGCGCGCCAGGCTGGCCAGCAGCAGCGCCGCTCCGGTCAGCAGGCAGAAAGCGATGGCGACTTCGCCGATGACCAGCGCGTTGCGCAGGCGGCGGCGCTCGCGGGAGGCGCCCGAACCGCGCGCTTCGTCTTTGAGCGTGTCATTCAGGTCCACGCGCGCGCTCTGCAATGCAGGAACGATCCCAAATAGCGCAGCCGTCGCGACACCAAGCCCGCAGGCGAACAAGAGCACGCGCAGGTCCATGTGCACGGTCATACCGGCGGGCAGCAGGCCCGGCGGCAAGATGGAGGTGATCAGCGCCAGCAGCCACGCGCCGAGGACCATCGCGCCCAAGACTCCGAGGCCGGCGACCAGCAGGCTCTCGGTCATAAACTGCCGCACCAGGCGCACTGGACGCGCCCAGCGCGGCGCGAATGGAAAACTCCTTCTGCCGCGCGGTGGCGCGCACCAGCATCAGGTTGGCGACATTCGCCGATCCCACCAGCAGGATGAAGCCCACCGCCCCGAACAACAGCAACAGCGAATTGCGCAGCGTGCTGCCCACCAGCGTGTCGCGCAGGCGATCTACCTGCACGCCCCAGCCGCGATTGCTATCGGGATAGCGGGAGGCGATGCCGGAGGCGATGACGTCCATCTCCGCCTGCGCCGAAGCCAGAGTCGCTCCCGGCGCCAGACGTCCATAGACCAGCAGGCTGTGAGTCTTCCGCGACTCGCCTTCTTGCAGCACCAGCGGCGAAAACATCTGCTGCTGGCCGTCGTCGAGCAGCGGGTTGGGGGGCAAGACGCCGATCACGGTGTAGAGCGAGCCATTGAGGCTCACCGACTGGCCGACAATTCCCTGCTCGCCGCCGAACAGAGCGCGCCAGGCCGCACTGGTCAGCAGGACGCTGTGCTCGCGCCCGTGAGTGCCGTCTTCCGCGACGAACGCGCGCCCCAACGCCGCGCCGAGGCCCAGCATGTTGAAGTAGTTCGGCGTGACCTGCGCCACAGTAACGTCTTGCGGACGATCGCCGTGCAGCAGTGTCATGTCGCTCGAAGTAGAGGCCGCCAACTCGGCGAACGACTTGGCGCCGGCGCGCCAATCGAGGAAGGTCGGCACCGACACCGAGTTGCGGAAGCCGGTGGGGCCGTGCTCCCAGACCGCGACCAGGCGCTCCGGCTGAGCGTAGGGCAGCGGCGTCAGCAGCACCGCGTCGATTACCGTGAACAGCGCCGTGTTGGCGCCGATGGCCAGCGCCAGTGTGACCACCGCCGCGGCGGTGAAGCCGGGTGTCTTGCGCAGCATGCGGAGCGCGAAGGGAATGTCGCTGAACAGTGCCATCCACACACCTCAATTCATAAGGTGGGTACGATAGCAGACGGTGAGAAGTTCATACCCGTGTGGCGCGGCGTTCATCCCTGCCATGTTGTTGTGGGGCAAGGAAGCCGCCCGGCGAGGGCTGGGACGGACGGGTACGAGGGTAACCGTTTCAGTTTCAGTTTCAGTTTCAAGTTTCAGTTTCGCGTGAGTCGGATCCAGGCCGCACCGCATCCCATTCCCCAGGAGAGACTCGATGATCCTCATTACCGGAGCGAGCGGCAACGTAGGCAGCGAAGTCTTGAAGCAAGCGGCGGCGGCGCAACTGCCGATCCGAGCCGCATATCAGACGGCCGCAAAGGCCAAGGCGGCACCGGCCGGCGTGGAGACCACCCTGCTGGACTACAACAAGCCGGAGACGATCCGCGCCGCGCTGCGCGGGATCGAGATCGCGTTCCTGGTGGGGCCGCCTACGGCGAACGTGGCCGAACTCGAAGGCCAGTTCGTCGATGAGGCGAAGAAGGCGGGCGTGAAGCGCATCGTGAAGCTGTCGGCGATGGGCGGGCGAAGCGCGATTTTTCCCGGGCTGCACCGCGATTCGGAGGAGAAGATCCAGGCCTCGGGCATTCCCTATACCTTCCTGCAGCCGAACGGCTTTATGCAGAACTACATCCTGTACAACGCGGCCACAATCCAAGGACAAAATGCGATTTACGGCGCGCAGGGCAAGGGCGCGGTCAGCCACATCGATATCCGCGACATCGGCGCAGTGACGGTGAAGGCGCTCTCCGAGCGGGGGCACGAGGGCAAGGCGTATCCGCTCACCGGGCCGGAGGCGCTGAATAACGACCAGGTAGCGGAGAAATTGTCGCGCGCGCTGGGGCGGACCATCCGCTACGTGGACCTGCCGGCGAACGACTTCAAGCAGGCGCTGCTGAGCGCGGGGATGCCGGAGTGGTCGGTGAACGCCATCCTGGACCTGCAACGCATGTACCGCGAAGGCGGCGCCAGCGCGGTGGATCCCACGGTATCGCGGCTGCTGGGCCGCCCGGCGATCCCGTTCGACCAGTTCGCGCGCGACTACGCAACGGCGCTCGCGCCGCAGGCCAGCGCAGCCTCATGACGGCCGCATCGTGCCCTCTTCCTATTCGTCGGCTTTGATCTTCTCCCTTCTTGCCACCCAGATATCGAAAACCGGGGACAGGTTTCCCGGGCGCGCGGAAAAGAAATAGAGCGTGGCGCCGTCGAACGACAGGCTGGGATGCGCGTCGTGCGTCGGCCCGTTTATAGCCGTCACATTCGTCGGCTCTCCCCACGGGTCCAGGGTCGAAGAGCGCGTCGCGCTCCAGATGTCGAAGCTGTTCCCGCCTTTGGCGTTTTTGATGGAGCCGTCGCGATTCGACATGAAAAAGACTTCCAGTCCATCGCGGCGGAGGTTGGGATGGCGGTCGGCGCCGGTTGAGCTCAAGTCGAGCACATGGATCACGGCGCCGAAAGTCTCGTCCGGCAGCAGCGTGGCGCGGTAGATGTCGTCGTCGCCCAGGCTGCCGGCGCGATCGGAAGCGAAGTACAGGCTGGCCACGCCGGTGGTCTCGTCTTCCAAGAAGAAAGGCGAGTTCTCGCCGGCAGAAGTATTCACGCCCGGCCCGAGGTTCACCGGTTCACCCCAGCCGCGGTTGTCGCGCTTGTCGCGGCGGCGCACCACGTAAAGGTCGCCACCGCCGAAGCCTCCCGGACGGTCGCTGCGGAAGTACAGGCGATGGCCGTCAATGGTGAGCGTGGCGTTGCTCTCGTCGTAGGCGCTGTTCAGCGGCGCCGGCAAGTGCTGGGGTGTTCCCCATTCACCCTTCTGCGTGTCCCACTCGCTGAAGTAGATATCGAATCCACCCAGCGAGTCGGGGCAGCGGCAGTTGAAGTACAGGGTCATGCCGTCCTTGGTGAGGAAAGGGTCCGCGTCTTCATAAACTGTGTTGACCGGCGCGCCCAGGTTCACCGGCGCGGACCAACCGGAAAAGTTCTGGGAGGCCGCGGGAGGAACAAGCGCGGCCATGATTGCCAGCAAGCAGCATCCAAGCCTGGTTTTCATAAATTCTCTCCTTCTCGTGCTCGCGGGGGTGGCGGACGACTTTGCCTGCGCGCCCGAGGAGGGGCAATGCACCCGGAGAGGAATGTCGCGGATATCTGGATGGAGAGCTAAAGAATTGAAAATAAATGTGCTCCGGCGGCGGATAGCAGCCCCGGTTGGGCGCCCGCTGGGCATACAATGGCGGCCACTTTCCTCGCCGCCGCGCAGGCGCTGCATGAGTACGAGCCTCAGCAACGCGCGCACCGTGGTTCGCTTCGGCGCCTTCGAATTCGACGCTGCCGGCGGAGAACTGCGCAAACGCGGCATGAAGCTGAAGCTCGAGGGCCATCCCATCCTGCTGCTGGAAATGCTGCTGGAGCATCCCGGGGAGTTGGTGACGCGGGAGCGGGTGCAGCGGCGCCTGTGGGCGGCCGACACCTTCGTGGACTTCGAGCAGGGAATCAACTCCGCCGTCAAACGCCTGCGGCAGACGCTGGACGATTCCGCGGAGACGCCGCGCTACATCGAGACGCTTCCGCGGCGCGGTTACCGCTTCATTTATCCGGTGGACAACGGCGGCGACGCGGCCGCGGAGAAGGGTGTCGCAGCGAAGCCACGCCGGACACGCCGGCTGCTCACGGCTCGGAGACCCGTGCCACACATCCTGCTGCTCGTGGTGGCGGCGGCCCTGCTGGCGGTCTGCGGCGCCGCGCTGCTGGCGCTGCGCCCTCGTAAGCCGGGCCCGCGAGGGACGCCAATCCGGACCCTGGTGGTGCTGCCGTTGGTGAACCTCACCGGCGATGCGGAGCAGGAGTTCTTCGTCGAAGGGCTGCATGACGAGCTGATCACGGAGGTAGCGCAGATTGGATCGCTTTCGATCATTTCCCGCAGCAGCGCGATGCACTATCGCGACAGCCGCAAGACGGCCCGCGAGATCGGCCGGGAGCTGGGCGTGGACGGCGTACTAGAAGGAACCGTGCGCCGCTCCGGCAGCCGCATTCAAGTTTCCGCCCAGTTGATTCGCGCTGCCACCGACGAGCACCTGTGGGCGCAGAGCTACGAAGCCGAGATGGCCGACGTGCTGACCATCCAGAACCAGGTGGCCAGAGCGATTGCGCGCGCGGTGGGGGTGAAGATTTCGCCGGGCGAGCAGCTCCGCCTGGGCGCCGTCCGGGTGGTCAGCCCGGCAGCGCACGAGGCCTACCTCAAGGGGCGGTACTTCCGGGAAAAGAGGACTGCGGAGGGCTACCGCAAGGGCATTCAGTACTTCGAGCAGGCGATCGCGCTGGATGCGCGCTACGCGCCGGCCTACGTCGGCATGGCGGAATGCTACGAGTTGCTGGGAGCGGAGACCTATGCCGCGGAGCGGCCGTCCGACAGCCTTCCGCGCGCCGAACAATACGCCCGCCGCGCCCTGCAACTGGACGACAATC